>CAJTVE010000014.1 GCA_910579655.1 uncultured Allobaculum sp.
TCACCTTCTCAAAGAGGCTTTTCTTGGTAAAAACCTCTCTGAAGACGGCTGTCAGACCTACTTTTTCCATAAACTCTAAAAGAAGGTAAACATCACCAAAAATCGAATGGACTTTTGGTTCAGGGAAGTTTTGATTGCCCTGAAGTCTTGAATCAGAGCACTCAATTTCTTGAAATGTATCCGATAAAGAACAATACTCAACCATTCCCCGCGTCGGGGATAAGAAAATGCCAGTCTTCTTATCCTCTGATAAATAAAGGACTTTTCCTAGCTTTTCTCGGACATGCTTTTTGGAATGGCCTTTCGATCCGGCAATATACTCAGAATCAATAATGGCTGCAGTGCCACTGATGATTTGACCAGAAGTGTCTCTAATAACCTTTTGTGCTTTGATATAGGGCATAAAATAGGACCTCACTAATATAGAGTCCTAGGTAGGACCCTATATTAGTATAGGTTTCTGATCAGTAGATACCATCTATATACTTAATCTAAAGCAAACTTGACACCTCACTCATTAGTTGAATCAATAGAGTCCTACTTTTTCGTTGATCTTAGGTTTATTTGGTACTCTCTGGTTTGAGACCGATCTGGATCTGGAACCAGAACAGGTATACAAGCTCGGAACCTGGCAGCCAAAGATTGTTACTGTGCTCAATTCTTATCAAAGCTCACTGGGATTTGATGACCGGCGGATGCCTGATGACTTTTCTGTCCGCGGTGGTGAGCTGATCGATTTTGTCAGTTCTGTTCTTACTTTCAGGCTGCTTCATTTGTTCGCAAGGAAGAAAATCCTGAATTTCAATACCTATCAGGAAGTCATGACAAGTCTTGCAAAGGCCCAGAAAGCCAGCATCAACAATGGAGAATGGCAGCTTGTCAAAATCGGAAAAAGACAGCAGGAACTTCTGCAGAAACTTGGTCTTCTTGATGTAAGGACAGCTCCAGCTGCAAGAAAAAGGGGACGCCCGCGAAAGAATTCGGACGGGGGTTCCTCCAAATGAGTCTGCAAGTGGCTCTTATCACCTCCTCCTGACTGAAACTGGATTGCCCGTATAGAATCTGTATAGAGCGCGTATACGCGTATACCGGATGACAATTCTTGGAAAACGAAGAAACGAAAAGCTGCAACAAGTTCCTCCTTCCATTAGGAGAGAAGCTTGCTGCAGCTTTGTTGCATTCTGGGATTGCGTATCTATATTTTATGATTTTATGGTTTGTTTCAGATCAGTTCGAGAAATATTTTTCCTTAATGATCTCAACGGGCATATCCTGGCCGGTCCAGAGCTTGAAAGAAGCCGCTCCCTGGTAGAGAAGCATGTACATGCCATTGGCTGTTTTGCAGCCGGCTTCGCGGGCATCTTTGAGCAGTTTTGTTTCCTGTGGGTTGTAGATGACATCGAAAACAAACAGGTCCGGGCGAAGCAGGGAAGTGTCGGTGATCAGAGTCGCATCCGTGTTTGGAGCCATACCGACGGAAGTTCCATTAACCAGGATGGCACTGTTCTGGATCGCTTGGGCCAGTTCTTCTGGATGGTCAAAGTCATGAACAATGACTTTGCATTCGGTGCGATCATTGAGTTTGGCCGCAATTTCTTCCAGACGAGGAAAGAAGGCGTCACGAACGTTGAAGACATCAATCTGGTTTACGCCATCTAAAGCAGCCTGAACAAGAATGGCCGAAGCTGCACCGCCAGCTCCCAGCAGCGTCATGTTTTTGCCGATAATATCAACACCGTTTTCTTCGACAGCACGCATGAAGCCAAGGCCATCTGTGGTGTAGGCAGTCAGTTTTCCATTGTCATTGACGATAGTGTTGCAGGCAGCAGTGATTTCAGAAGCAGGGGAGACTTCATCGGCCAGTTTGCACATGATGTTTTTGCCCGGCATGGTGATGTTCCAGCCGCGGGCATGCATGCGTTTGAGTCCTTCAACAGCAGCAGGCATTTCTTCTTCAGGGACGTCAAAAGCGAGGTATTTATAGTCGAGACCTAACTGATCGCAGGCTTCGTTATGCATGGCAGGTGAAATGGAGTGTTCAACAGGGCTGCCAAGCAGGCAGAGAAGGCCGGTATGGCCGGTAATTGGGACAGACATAATTTCCTTATTCCTTTCGGTTTTGGGCTCGGATCCCTCCAGATAGACGGACAGAGGGAGTGATGAGAGATTCATCAAAAAGAGTCGTGTATAGTTATGGTTTACGATCTGAAACAAAATCAATCCAGGAGGACCGGTCTTGCTTCATTCTGGTTTATTTTCGTTTGGCAAGGCTTCCTGCTGGTTTTTCTGACTTAAGCCTGGGCTGGCTGAGCTTCTTCTGTTTTGACTGCTTCAGCCTTCGCCTGGGCTTCTTCGCGGAATGGCTGAATCTTGGCGATGATTTCTTCGCAGATTTCGTAAGCCGACTTCCCGTCAGTGTTGATGACGATATCAGCCGCTTTCAGATAGGCTGGCTCGCGGGCTTCCATAAGTTTAGTGATATGTTCAATGGTCTTGTTGTTTTCAAGCAGCGGACGGTCGTGGCTGGCCTGGACCCGATCGAGAATTGTATCTGGAGACGCTGTTAACAAAACGACTTTACCGCTCTTTTTCATTTCATCGACATTGACCTGACGCATGGCAGCTCCGCCTCCGCAGGAGATGATCTGGTTTTTCTTATTCTCGCATTCACGAAGCAGGTTGGTTTCTTCATTGCGGAAGTATTCTTCTCCATGAAGTTCGAAGATTTCCGAGATACTCATGCCATTGCGCTGGGCGATGATTTCATCCATTTCAATGACGTCCATCGCAAAGACTTCTTTTAAGGCTGCGGAAATGGTGCTCTTGCCCACGCCCATAAAGCCGATGAGAAAGACGTTAAGGTCGAACAGTTCGTGGGACTGGATCCGTTTGGACTGGTAGAGGATCCGGTCATACACCTTCATGATGGATTTGCGGTATTGATAATCTTCAAGTTTCTTATTGAAGCTTTTCTTTTTGCGCTCTTCTTCCTGCGGCTGAACCGTCGGAATTCCATTTTCCTGTTTGTAGTTGACCAGTTCCTGAACGATCTGACAACGCATGCGAAGCATGTCAATAATGACTTCATCGCACATATAAAGGTCATTTCTGAGTTTTTCTAGTTTATCCATTCTATTTTTGCTTTCCTTTTAAATACGCGGGTTAAATACACGGGCTTCAATTAGTCCTGACTCTGAAAGATCACGATATTTCAAGACTTTTTTAAATGGCATTCAGTGTCTGGCAAAGCAAGCCCGATATTCAAGAAGTATAACCAGCATAGACAAAGACTGTAAAGAAATGTCGCTTCGCTTACATTTGTTTCAAGATGTTTTCAGCGGTTTCTGTTCGAAATTCCGGAATCATTTTGTCACAACGATCAGAAAACATGGAAACAAAGCGGCAAAAGCCCTAGGTTCAGACCAGGTAATCTTGGCTGAAGAAGGAGCAGAATGGCGTGAGCTGGTGATGGAAGGGCAGTTATATGTCGACAAGGTCGCAGATACACAATCAGGCTGAGAATGCTCTCAGCCTGATTGAAGTGTTCGATTGTGTGTTTTGGCAGGTTGTTGTCTAATCTGGATCGTCGTTTGATCTGGATCGTTGCCTTAGATGCCTAACTGTTCTTTCATGTAGTCCACTGGAGTGGATTTGCCTGTGTAAAGTTCAATGGCAATCAGTGCCTGGAAGAGCATCATGGAAAGACCATTGTAAACCTGTTTAACGCCGGCATCACGGGCCTGTTTCATCATGACGGTTTCTCTTGGGGCATAAACAGTATCCGTTACGATCAGGTCTGGTTTGAAGAAGGAGCCATCAGGAATGTTGGACAGATCTTCAAGTGGATGCATGCCAACGCCGGTTGCATCGCAGAAAATATCGGCTGCGTGCATTTTTTCTTTGAGCAGATCGAGATCAGCCAGGTCGTGCATTTCAGCTTTGCAGTCGGTGTTTTCGTTGATGATATTTACGATTTCTTCGCCGCGTGGATAGAATTTGTCTTTGATGTTGAAGATATCGATGGATTCAAGACCATCAAGTGCACCGCGAACCGCAATCGCTGTCGCCGCACCGCCAGTACCAATCAGAACCAGCTTCATGCCTTTGAAATCAATGCCTTCTTCTTTGATGCCCTGCCAATAGCCCATGCCATCGGTGTTGTAGCCTTTCAGATAGCCGGTCACGTTGCCGTTTTCATCACGGGTGTTGACAACGGTGTTGATGGCACCGCAAAGACGGGCTGCATCATCGACTTCGTCAAGATACTGATGAACGACGGTTTTATTTGGCATAGAGATGTTGGATCCCAGCATTTTTAAAGCCCGGATGGATTCAACAGCAGCTTCGAGAGAATCGTTGTCCACTTCAAAAGCGAGCTGGATAACATCATCGCCGTTTTTGTCATAGGCAAGATTATGAGTGGTCGGGGACTGGGAATGGCGGATTGGGTAAGCCATCAGGCCGACAAGTTCAGTGTGTCCAGTAATGTTTGGCATAGTGTTTTTCTCCTTCATAGATTTCCTGTTAGTTCAGGAAGCATGTTTGATGATTCTTAGATGGGGCTGCGCGTACATTGGCTTTGGAAGGCTGTAAAGCGCAAGCCGTATTTTCAGCTTGAATTTTCCCTGCAAGACTGCCCGGACTGATTTGAGCGAAAGCCCGGACAGCCAAGAAGGGGGATTTATTCGTTAGAGAGTAAAGATAGAACTCAGAAAATTAGTGCGCAGAGATTGGGTCAAGATCGATGAATCCTTTGCTTTCAAGAACATTCAGGATTGCCCGGCCATCCATGGTTCCTTCCATGATTCTTCTTGCCCGGATGGAATCACCGATTGGATAGACGGTTACACCTTCTGGTTCGAATGCGGCTTTAACCTGATCGAGGACAGGGTTGTTGGAACGCATGCCCAGGCAGTTGAAACCATAGTCAAATGGGATATCGATGATTTCACCATCTGGAGTTTTTACGGTGAACGCATCGGGTTTGACTTCCTGTAAAGCTGTGTTGACGTATTCTTTGACCCCGTACTGATCGAAAGTTTCGCGCATCGAGCATTTGGTGATTGGGTCAGCTAACATACCGATAGCTGGAAGCATATCGATGATTGTGCAGTGAGCACCGCGTGGAGCAAAGTATTCAACCACGTCAAGCCCAACGGATCCGCCGCCGACAACCACAACGTTTTTGCCTTCGCATTTTTCATCTGGGTATTCGCCATTGTTTACAGCGTTGATCATGCCAAAGATATCCTGAACATGACCATCAGCTACGTTTTCACGCAGACCTTTGATTGGCGGGCATACAGGGACAGAACCCGTTGCGTTGACGATGATGTCTGGTTTGAACTGACGGATCTTGTCGACAGTTGCTTCTGTATTTAAGAACAGATACAGGTTGTCAAGACGTTTAGCCCGTTCTTCGAGGTATTTTGGGAAGTCTTTCATACGGGTCTTGCTTGGCAGATCCGAAATGAAGGTGGACAGGCCGCCAACATGGTCATTCTTTTCAAGAACAAAGACGTTGCATCCAACTTCAGCAGCTGTGCAGGCCGCTTCAAGACCAGCGGTACCCGCACCGATGACAACGACGTTGCAGTTTTTGTTAACGTGCAGTTTCTTATACAGATCGCCTTCTGGAACGGCCGGGTTTACGGTGCATCGAATTGGACGGTTGACACCAATGCGGTTGCCGGCGCAGCCAACGTTGCAGGAAATACATTTACGGATAATGGCTTCATCGCCATTTTCGACTTTGTTGACCCAGTCCGGATCCGCAATCAGCCCACGGCCCATGCCGACGATATCCACGTCGCCGCTTTCCAGGATTTCTTCAACAATTTTTGGATCGCGGTAGTTTCCGGCATTCATGACTGGTTTGCCGAATTTGTCTTTGACAGCTCTTGCCATGTAATGACGCCAGCCATCTGGTAAGAAGTTGGAGTCGATCTGATACTGCAGCGATGGATTCAGACCGCAGGAAACATCGTACATATCAACGAATTCGTCGATGTATTCCAGATAGTTCAGTGTATCTTCCAGTGTGTTTCCCCCTGGAACGCGCTCTTCTGCTGAGATTCGCACGATAATGGGGAAGAATGGTCCAACACGTTTTCTGACTTCTTCAAGAACCATACGCGGAAAGCGCATGCGGTTTTCCATGGATCCGCCAAATTCATCAGTGCGTTTGTTGTAGTAAGGAGAAATGAACTGGGACAGCAGGTAGGAGTGGCCGCAATGTAATTCAACCGCATCAAATCCGATATCCTGGGCACGTTTGGCTGCATCACCGAATTTTTTAACGGTGTGTTCGATTTCTTCGCGAGTCATTGGACGGGGAGTTTCGCCGCCGACTTTGGTTGGAATATTCGAAGAGGAAACAGTTTCCATACCGGTTCTGGCGCTGGAAGCAGAAGCTCCTGCATGGTTGATCTGGATGGCTACAGTTGTTCCGGATTTATGCAGAGTTTCAACAAGCTGATAGAAACGGGGCATGAAGCTGTCGTGGTCAATGCGGATCTGGCTGGTTCCATTGGAGCCGACTGGATATTCCACGTTGGCATTTTCCAGAATGATCAGACCGGTTCCGCCTTTGGCCCGCAGATTATAGTAGTTCATGTGCCGGTTGCTCATTTCACCGCTGGTTTCACCATAGTTGGTGCCCATTGGAGTCATGGCAATCCGGTTTTTGATGGTCGTACGTTTGATTGTGAGTGGCTCAAAAATCTTTGGATATTCTGTTTTCATGTGTTCACCTTTTCGATTTGTTATCGATGCGAAACAGAGTGTTCGCAAATGTATCAATCCAAAGGATGACCCGCTCTTTTTGTTTGTGACGCTTCAATCATAAATCAAACGAATCGTAGTGAATAATATCTTTTAAGTAAACTTTTGATGTGCTGTCGCTATCAATCTGGCTGTAAGTGAGTTCTTTCATATACGCAATGAAACGTTCAACGACCGGAAGCTGTTCACGATCTTTCATCCAGAACATATAAATCTGATGAGCCAGGTTGTAGCCTTTGATGGAATGGACATTGATGCCGACAAACTCATCCAGGGTGTCGGTGCGTGGAATTAAGGCAATGCCGAAGTTTTCACGCACCAGCGAGAGAATCGTGTATTCATCTGGACATTCCACGACGATCTCTGGGTTGACGTTGAATTCCTCATACAATGCCAGGGTATGGATGCCCATCCAGGACTGGCGATCATAGCCGATAATGGGATGCCTGGCATATTCTTCAATGGAAATTTCGTTCTGATCGGCTAATGGATGGTTTTTTGGAGTGATAATGACAAATTCCTGGGTTTCAACCGGGAAGTAGTTCAGATCGGTTTTATCGGTATACCCGCCAAAGCCGACATCGAGGTTTCCGGACTCGATGCGCTTCATGATCGCCGGCGTGTGGCTTTGCCAGAAGCTGAACTTGATCGATTCATTGCCCGGCAGATCCAGAAAAGAACGGACGCGGTGAGGGATGAAGCGTCCAGCCAGCGGGAAAATGTAGCCGATGTCGATTTTGCCCCCGCCCCTGGACATTTCAATCATGCGGGACTCTACATCTCTGCAGGCATTGACGATCTGAATCGCCTTTTCATAAAAGATCCTGCCGGCTTTCGTCAGAATGACGCCGCGCCCTTTCTTGTCAAACAGACTGATTCCTAATTCTTCTTCTAAAGAAGCAATGGACCTGGACAGGGAAGGCTGGCTGACATGCACTGTTTCACTGGCGGCTCTGTAGTTTTCGAATTCTGCAACTTTGCAGAAGTATTGCAGCTGGTTTAAGGTCATAAGAATTCCTCTTTACTTGTCTATTTCTCTTTTGCTTATCTTTTTTTGATGCCTTTTTAATATCTTCGATGCTTTTGTAGCTCACCATCTGTTCGGGCTTTTAGCTTTTAGTTTCCGGAATCCTGGTTTTTAAGATGTGTGCGTCCTTTTCTGCCTTTTACGCATTCAAAAGCAGGTGGGTCTGGGACGTCCTGATATTTCTCTTCAAAATCCATCCTTTATTGGATCTGGTATTGGATCTGGTATTGGATCTGGTATTGGATCTGGAGGAATTCCAAATCTATGTATCTATGTCTCTGTATTCATACCAGATGTGCGGTCGATCTTTCGGCTGGATTCAGGCTTTGCCAAGAGCGGCCATGACCGGGCAGTTTTGGAAAAGCGTTCAGGCAGATGTTTTTCGAAGAAAGCTGCCTGAAAATCTGTCCCTTTTTGCCCAGATTGATTCAAATCAGATTCCTGAATGCTATGAGTGGCAAAAAATAGGCGATAGGGATTCTTCCTTTTCCAGTCTTACTTTCTTATTTTTTATATTCGAAATTGTTTTCAGGATCGCGAAGGAAAGAATCAAAACCCGGTTCCGGTCCGGAAAATACAGAACTTCATACGACAGGCAAAGATACCCATCCAAATTGCAAAGAAGTTTGGACGGGTCATTGACCTGACTTTAGAGGTTAAGAAACAGACCGGTCCAGGAGTTAAAAACATCATTTCCAAATATGGCAAGACTTGATTTTGAATCTCCAAAAGGCAAAAAACACCAGAGCAGATTTTGAAATTTATCTTCAACAATAAAACCCATAACATTCACCAAAAGTTAAATTTGCTTGTGAATTCACAAATCAGATAGTAAAAATGCATAAAACCCGTTCGTATATAAGGAAAATATAAATCAGGAATTGCCAAATTGATAGAAAAATCGTATCAATTTCGAAGAAAAACGGTATTAGACCTGAGTTTGTGAAGTATATATCATGAACATGTAAACGCCACCGGCGTCAGGAGAGTCCGCTGCTTTTTGTTTGTGACGATTCAAAATGCGATTTGAGCCTCCTAAAAAAGAAAGGAAATTTATGAAAAAAAAGTATTTGCCAGCACTGCTGATCATGTACCTGAATTATTTCATCCACGGTATCGGATGTTCGATTCTTGGACAGGCAGTCATTAAAGAAGCCCTTGGTGCGGCATGGGGTGTTGAAGCCATGTCGATCACAGCCATCTCCGCTGCTCTTGGTTTAGGCCGACTGGTTGCCCTGCCATTTGCCGGACCACTTTCCGATAAACTCGGCCGTAAGATTTCGATCGCCATCGGATCGGCCTCTTATGCGATCTATCTGATCGGTCTTGCCCTGGCTTTCAATGCCGGTGCAAACGGCGGTTATTCCATCGCTTATGTCTGCGCTGTGATCGGTGGTATTGCCAACTCCTTTTTGGATACAGGGATTTATCCGGGTCTTGCTGAAATCTGGTACAAAGCCCCTTCCATTGCCACAATGGGAATTAAATTATTCATCTCCATTGCCCAGATGATTCTGCCATTCATCTTAGGTATGACTGTGGCGACAACGGCTTCCGGCCTTGTTTCCTATAACCATCTGTTCTACATCTGCGGTATCGCTTATGTTGTCCTGCTGGTGCTGATCCTGATCGTTCCGGTTCCTGGTTCTGAAAAAGGTGACAATGCGAAAAAAGAAGGTCTTATTTCTTCTTTAAAGACAACCCACTTCTCTTTAGAGTCCATCGCCATGATCCTGATCGGCTTTACCTGCACAGGGACTTTCCAGTTATGGCTCAACTGTGCGCAGAACTTTGCCACGTCGGTAGCTGGCTGGGAAAACCCATCCATCATGCAGACCTGGTATTCAGCCGGCACCCTGATTGCGCTGGTTGTGACAGCCATCCTGACTCGTAAGATTAAAGATGTACGTTTCATCCTGATTTACCCAGTGATCTGCCTGGCGACTTTAATTCTTGTTCTGATTATGCCAAGTCAGGCCATGATGATTATCGGTTCCTTTGCCATTGGCTGGGCTGGTGCCGGCGGACTGTTACAGATTGTTACTTCCGTTTGCAACATGATCTTCCCGAAAATCAAAGGAACAGTTACCGCACTGGTTATGATTGCTTCCTCTCTTTGCAACTACACCATCCTGACGGCAGCTTCCAGCATGACTCCTTCGGGCGTTATGGTCATGAATATCGTATTAACTGCCATTGGTGTGGCGCTTGGTCTGTTTGTGAACATGCGTTACTCCAAAATGGTTTCTGAATAATTGTAAAAATCGGCTGGCTGTCTGATCTTCCTGGATAGATTGAGGATACGGATCCACCCGGTCACAGTCTGACCGGCTCAGGGTCCACAACGTGACAGCTATGCCATGAAAGAGATTGAAAACAGGGGATGTGGCTTCATCCCCGGAAAGGAAAAAGGACACTATGAATCCAGTAAAAGTACGGGATCTTGAAATCGGATCCGGCAAACCAAAAATCATTGTTCCAATCGTTGGCGTCACCAAAGAAGATATCGTCAATGAAGCCAGAACATTTGGCGATCTGCCGCTTGATGTCGTTGAATGGCGTGTTGACTGGTTTGAAGGCAGCGATGACTTCAGCCAGGTCAAAGAGGTTCTCGAAGGCCTTCGTGAAGCTTTAGGCAACACTCCAATTCTGATGACTTTCCGTACGTCTAAAGAAGGCGGCGAAAAGCCAATCGAAATGGCAG
Source organism: uncultured Allobaculum sp. (assembly GCA_910579655.1). Classification (GTDB taxonomy): domain Bacteria; phylum Bacillota_I; class Bacilli_A; order Erysipelotrichales; family Erysipelotrichaceae; genus Allobaculum. Next base: position 10,515 of record CAJTVE010000014.1, read on the forward strand.
ACTATATTGCTCTCAATGTCAATGCAGCGAAAACCGGCCTGGTTGACCTGGTTGATGTTGAAGCCTTCAGCGGGGATGACGTGGTCAGAGAAATCATCGAAGGCGCCCATGCTAACAACGTGAAAGTCGTCGCTTCCAATCACGATTTCCACAAAACTCCTTCCAAATCCGATATCGTTTACCGTCTGCGCAAAATGCAGGATCTTGGCGCCGATATTCCAAAGATTGCTGTAATGCCGCAGAGTACAAAAGACGTTCTGACTTTGCTTGCAGCCACTGAAGAAATGGCCAGCGATTTTGCGGATCGTCCAATCATTACTATGTCCATGGGTCCAAAAGGCGTGATCAGCCGTCTGGCCGGTGAAGCTTTTGGTTCCAGCATGACTTTCGGTGCAGCCAAAAAAGCTTCTGCTCCAGGTCAGATGGGTGTACTGGATCTGGATGTTGTTCTTGAAGACATTCACAACGCGATGTAAGAAAACAGAATGGTTTCCACAGGACAGATCTGCTCGTATCGTCTTGTCTTGTGGTGACTTCAAAGGCCAGTCCATTTTCGGAGCTGGCCTTTTTTGGATCGGAAGCAGGATAGGCAGGAAATAATTGTCCAAAGCAGACATGAAAACCCATACAATTCCATGTAGTTTCACAAATTGCTGGGCAAAATGAAGGCCAGTACTGCTATCATCGATTTAGAATGATTTATTTTTGGCTTGGCCTGCTCTGGTCAGGCAGAAGAAAAAAGAAAGGATGAAATTCCATGAAAAAGATCTGGAACTGGCTGGATGCTTATCTGGAAGAGTCGCTGCTGTGTGTCTTTCTGGCGGCGATGACTCTCATTATGGGTATCCAGGTCTTTTCCCGCTATGTTTTGCAGACATCATTGTCCTGGTCTGAGGAACTGACGCGCTACCTGTTTATCTGGAGCGGGTTTTTAAGTGTCAGCTATTGCACGAAATACTGTATTTCCATCAAGATTGAGCAGTTTGCAGCTTCTTTAAGCAGACACAGTCGTGCTGTTCTTAAAGTCATCAACCACACCATTGAGCTGGCGTTTTTTGTGTACATGATTCCATTTGCGTGGAGCTTTCTGATGTCCTCTGTTCACAATGGTCAGGTTTCACCAGCCTGCGGGCTGCCGATGTACTACGTGCAGGCGGCGCCTTTTGTTTCGTTTGTACTCGTTGCTTTCCGGATTCTGCAAAGATGGATCATTGAATTTCGCATCATGCTCGGTCAGAACGTGTATGATCCGGCTCATCCGGAAAGAAATACGGAAGAATCCTTCATTGAAGCCAACAGTGTAGAAAATGAACCCAAGAAATATTCGAAAAAAGGAGGGCATAACAAATGAATGTACTGTTGTTATTTGTCGTTTTTGCCCTGCTGTTAATCATTGCCATTCCAGTTTCCATTTCGCTTGGCATCACTTCAGTATTGCCATCCATTGTTGATCCTTCATTTACCGTTGGAGCTAAGTACCTGATCCGGGCGATGTTTGGCGGCCTGGATTCCTTCCCGCTGCTGGCTGTTCCAATGTTTGTCTTATCCGGAATCATCATGGCCAAAGGTGGAATTTCCAAACGTCTGTTTGATGTCTTTGCTTACTTCTTAGGCAAGCTGCCCGCCGGCATGCCGTGCGCGGTGATTGTGACCTGCCTGTTTTATGGGGCGATCTCCGGATCCGGTCCGGCTACAGTGGCAGCAGTTGGATCGATGACCATTCCCATCCTGACCTCGCTTGGGTATGATCTAGTCTTCTGTTCCTCCATTGTTGCGGTAGCGGGAGGCCTTGGGGTCATTATTCCGCCAAGCATTCCATTTATCATGTATGGCATGGCTTCCGGGGCTTCGGTCAGCGATCTGTTTTTAGCGGGTATCGTTCCTGGCATCCTGATCGCACTTCTGTTAATGGGCTATGCGATTTTCCATTGCCATAAATATGGAGAAGACAAGGAAAAGATCAATAAAGAAGTTCAGGCTCTCCATGATAAAGGCCTGCTTCAGGTGCTAAAGGAAAGTTTTTTCGCCCTGCTTTCACCAGTCATCATTCTGGGATGCATTTATACCGGGGTTGCTTCACCAACTGAAGCTGCAGTAATTTCGGTCTTCTACGCTTTGATCATCAGTATGTTCGTTTACAAGAGCATCAAGGCCGATGAGATCGTCAAAATCATGGTGGAAGCCCTGCGTACCTATACACCGATCTTGTTTATCCTGGCTGCATCCACAGCGTTCTCCCGCGTATTGACCTTGATGCATGTGCCGCAGGTGGTTTCGGAAATGATCATGAATAACTTCCACAATCCGGTGATCATCCTGTTGATTATCAACATCTTCCTGTTGATTGTTGGCATGGTCATGGATACAACGCCAGCCATTCTGATCCTGACGCCAATCCTGCTGCCGATCGTGCAGGCTATTGGCATGAGTCCAATTCAGTTTGGTGTCATCATGGTTGTCAATCTGGCCATTGGGTTTGTCACTCCGCCAATTGGTGTCAACTTGTTTGTGGCCAGTTCCCTGACGGATGTGCCGCTGATGAAGATTTCCCAAAAAGCTATGCCGATGATCGGCCTGTTTTTGGTGGCGCTGCTTCTGATTACGTTTATTCCAGCGATTTCGCTGCGCCTTCTGTAGAAAGGGGAGCTTGTTGTGAAATTTGAATCCTCAAAGAAAATAAAAGATGTCCCTGTACAGAAAAGAAGAAGATGGCTTCAAAAAGGCTTTGCAGGTGTGGTTTGCGGATTTGTCCTGGCCGGATCATTGCTTTGCGGCTGCTCTTTTGATGAGGACACGCAAACCTTTGCCTGGCCGCTGGCAACGGCTTCACCAGAAGATACGGTCACCCAGATTTATGCAGAAACCTTTGCTTCGGAAGTGAACCGCTTAAGCGATGGCCGTATGAAAATTGAAGTCTATCCCAACTCCACTCTGGGCGGGGATCGGGACCTGCTGGAATCCTGTGCGGATGGGGATATTCCCTTTGTTGTTCAGAATACAGCCCCACAGGTGACGTTCATGAAAGATCTGGCTGTCTTCGATTTGCCTTGTGTCTTTGATAATCTGGAAGATCTGCGCGTGCGCATTGATGATCCCGACTTCCATGAAGAAATTGATTCCGTCTATACCAATGGTGGGTATCATCTGCTTGGCATTGCCGATCAGGGCTTTCGCGTGATGTCGACCAATAAAGCCGTCCATTCCATTTCTGATTTCAGAGGCCAGAAAATCCGGACAATGGAAAATCCGTATCATCTGGCCTTCTGGAAAGCGATCGGCGCGGCGCCAACACCAATGTCTTTTTCGGAAGTGTATATTGGCCTGCAGCAGCACACGATTGATGCCCAGGAAAACCCCTATGAAGTGATCGTCTCCAACCGGCTGTATGAGCAGCAGGATTATGTGGTGGAAACCAACCATCTGCCGCATTTGATCACTCTGATTGTCAATGACAAGTTCTATCAGGATCTTTGTGATGAAGATCGAAAGATTCTCGATGAAGCAGCTTCGATTGCCACTGAATACGCCCGCGAAATGTCCGATGAGCGGATTGATGAGAAGATTGAAGAAATCGAAAACAGTGGAACGCAGATCATCGAGCTGGATCCTGAAACCCGAGATGAAATCCGCCATAAGGCTTCAAGTGTTTACAGTCAGATCGAACAGGCGATTGATCCCGATATTTACCAGGCGTATACGGCCGGCGTTGTGGATTGATGGCCTCCTGTCTGGCTGAATTGTCAAAGATAACCTGATCAATGACAGTTTGTTCCGTTTTACCAGAAGAACTGAAAAAGGTCGTTCACCTTATCTTTCAAAGTTTCGAGAGAAGGTGAACGACCTTTTCGTTTTTAGCCAAATAAGAGCAGGGGGAGATCAGGAGACAAACTTGCCCTGCCAGCTGTCACGGGCTAAAAGCTGCTTATCAATTTCATTGGCAGTTATCGTCTTTTTCATTGTCCATAATGGAGCAATCAGATCACTGGCCAGGCCATCACCAGTTACACGCTCAATGATGATTTCCGGCGGCAGGATTTCCAGCTGGTCACAGACGATCTCCACATACTCTTCCTGAGTCAGTAAAGGGAAGGGTGCTTTTCGATACGCCTGCCCCAGAGCAGAGTTGTCCAGCAGATGGAGCATATGGATCTTGATTGCATCCGGATGGAGTTTAGCCGCAAACCGGGCGGTTTGCAGCATATCTTCTTTGCTTTCCCCAGGCAGACCGTTGATCAGATGAAGGCAGCAAGCCAGTCCATATTTGTGACACAGGGAAGTGGCCTGGAAGGCATCTTGGGAGGTATGGGCCAAGTTCATGGCCTGGGCTGTGGCAGGATGGATGCTTTGCAGGCCAAATTCCAGCCAGGTCTGCTTGTTATACTTGGCTTGCATTTGTGAAAACCATTCGGCCATCTTTTGGGTGAAGCAATCCGTGCGGGTGGCAATCGAAATTGCACTCACTTCGGGATTTTCATAGAAGGGTGTGTAGATTTTCTTGAGTTCTTCCAATGGAGCGTAAGTATTGGAAAAAGACTGGAAGTAAGCCATGCCGATGGCTTTGGGCCATTTTTGTCTGGCTCTTTCCAGATTGGTTTCGTATTGCGTTTTCAGATCCTCACCGGCACAGAGAATCGTATCCCCGCTGCCTTCAGACGAGCAGAACCGGCATCCTCCATAGGCTTTGCTTCCATCCCGATTTGGGCAGGTAAAACCGGCGTTGAGGGGAATCTTGGCCAGTTTCTTTCCATATTTCTTTTTCATCGCATACGAGAAGGTATGGTAACGCTTATTGGTATCGGAATAGGGAAAGGGGTTATCAAGAATCTGGTTCATTTAAAGCGTGCGGCCTACAACTTTAGCAATGGCTCTGGCTTTAGTGACCAGTTCTGCATATTTATCCGGTTTCAAAGACTGAGCTCCATCAGACCAGGCCCGGGCAGGATCTTCATGGACTTCAATAATCAATCCATCGGCACCGGCGGCAATCGCGCCTAAAGCCTGCGCTTCCACCAGTTTCCAGTCTCCCGAAGCATGGCTTGGGTCAATGATGACCGGCAGGTGAGTGCGTTCTTTCAGAATTGGAATGACAGCAAGATCGAGGGTGTTGCGGGTATATTTTTCAAACGTACGAATACCACGTTCACAGAAGATCACGTTCGGATTGCCTTCAGACATGATGTACTCAGCCGCCATGATCCACTCTTCAATCGTATTGGCAAGGCCCCGTTTTAAAAGAACCGGTTTATTGGTGCGGCCTACAGCTTTAAGCAGGTCAAAGTTTTGCATATTGCGGGCGCCGATCTGGATGATATCCACGTTTTCGACAAATTCATCAAGTTTATCAATGCTCATCAATTCGGTGACAATTGGCAGACCGGTTTTTTCACGAGCTTTGCACAGCGCTTCAATTCCGGCTGTTCCCATGCCCTGAAAGGAATATGGAGACGTTCTGGGCTTATAGGCTCCGCCGCGAAGCATATCGGCGCCTGCTTCGAGAACTTTGCCCGCAACCGAGCAGATGGCCTCTTCGCCTTCAACCGCACAGGGGCCGGCGATCATGACGATTTTCTGACCGCCGATTTTAATCCCGTTGACATCGACAATGGTATCTTCCGGATGGAACATACGGTTGGCAAGTTTGTAAGGCTGAGCTACACGCTGAACGTTAAAGACAATCGGATTGGCCAGGATCGAACGCTCGTCAAGCGAAGCGGTATCACCGACCAGGCCAAATACGTCATAGTTTTCACCGACGATCTTTGTGATCTTCAGTTCGCGCGACTCAAGAAGGTCAATCAGCTCATTGACTTCATTTTCAGGCGCGGTCTTTTTCAGGGTAATAATCATTTCAAAATCCTTTCCAGCAGATTTCATAACGAACTGCATCGAACTTTCAAAGATGCAGATCCCCCAGACCATTTGAGAATAAAGCTGTCGGTCTGTTTAGAACGCATCAAACGGAACCCGAAAAGAGACAGAGATGAAGTTTTGACAGAAATACTCGCAGAAATGCGAATATTTGCACAGAAAACAACTTTTTTTCTTTTTTTCTTCCTTTTCGAATTTCAAAACCGTGAATGCAAAAGGGGAACATCTCTGAAAGCGTGTCTTTCCTATGATAATCAAAATGAGGACGAAGAGCGAAAGCGAAGCAGAGAAAGAGCTCGTTTTTTGCCGAAAACATCGGCAAATTCGATCAAATCAGAATGAATCAGGAAAACAGAGTCCGCAGATTTACATTCCTTTTCAGAAAACAGAATCCACTGATATGCAAGCAGGTGGTCAGATTTGATGATAAATCGGCCATTTTGGCATATTTTGACGCACCTTTGAATCTGACATACAATAGAGCCATAGTTAAGAGGTTCAAATGGTTGAACCTTTCTGAAATGGAGCGTGATTCTATGAAAATCAACATTGTTGGAATGAATTTTCCTGTAACCCAGGCCCTCGAGGATCGAGTAACCAAAAAACTCAAAGGGCTTGAGAAGTACTTCCTGATTGGCGATGAAGATACTGCCAGAGTACTGCTCACCTCCTATCCGACAAAACAGAAAATTGAAGTCACAATCCCTACAAAATTTGCGATTCTGCGTGCGGAAACTTCTGATGCGGACATGTACAATGCCATCGATAAAGTGATCGAAAAACTTAAAGACCAGATCCGCCGCCAGAAAACAAGACTTGGCTCGAAAAAAGGCACTCCGCTTTACGAAGCATTCCTGGATTATGATCTGTTAGGCGAAGAAGATCCAGACGAAGAAATCGTAAAAACAAAGAGCGTCGTTCCTGAAAAACTCAGCCTGGACGAAGCGATCGCCAAGATGGATCTGCTCGGCCACAACTTCTTCATCTACACAGATGATGAAACCGACAAGATCGCCGTTGTATACCGCCGCAACGATGGTGGTTATGGATTGATTGAAACCGAATAACCGAATTTTCTGCCATACCGGTTCGAACCATCTCCAGGCTCGAATCCACCCTTCCATAAACCCATTCAGACCGGCTGTTTCGACAGCCGGTCTTCAAAATGTTTATAGATTCTGGATGCAGGAAAAGGAGCAGAAGGCTCATGCCAGAGCGGTCCAGTCTGGAAGTGAAGTCAGGAATGTTTACCTTGGCTGCACATTGAGAAAGGATTGATTCAGGACGGATGTTTTTTTTTGCTTTTTTTTTGGTCTAAAAATTTGAGCATAGATTGTGAACAGCCTGAAACGGATCCAGGATAGTGGAAAAAACACAAAGAAAAAGATAACAGAATACAGAGGTCCACAAAAGAAGAGAAGGCAGGAAGAAAAGAGTGCAGAGTTTTAAACTGAGCGAAAAAGGAAGGATTGATTCTTACTGTATGCTAAGATTCCTGTCAGGTCTCGGTTTCAGAATGAGTACAGATTGTCTGCCCAGAGAGAGATTCTTGGATGGTGAAGAAAGACTGCAAAAAATGAAAGCTCTATTCATTTCACGTAAGCCTTTTCTCTTTCAAATTTTTATCATACAAAAGGCGGATTCAATTTAACTTTTCAGATGAAAGATTGAATCCCCCGGGCATCTGCAGGCGAATACGATATAATGTCAGTTAGTTCAAATACTCATTTATCGCGACGGAAATCAGGCTCAGCTACAGAAAATGGGAGAAATTGGTTTCTTACGTTTTTTTATTTGGTGTCCCGTTTCTGTTATTTGAGACCATTAGAACTTGTGTTACTATACACCCGACAGAGGAGGTTTCTATCATGGGATTTATGGATAAGCTTAAGGCATTCGTTGAACCAGATGATGAAGAAGAATACGAAGGCGAAGAAGAAATTATTGAACAGCCTGTTAATAGACCAGTAACATCTACTGTCAGTGCAACTCCTAACCGTGTTGTCCCTGCAGCAAATACAAACACATACGAAACAAAAACGCACAATGGACCAGCGCCACTCGATGAAAAAACCAAAATGGTTCTGTTTGAACCAAGAAGCTTTGGGGAAGCAGAAGTCGTTGGTTCCCGCTTAAAAGAGGGAAGAGCCGTTGTGGTCAATCTGCACAAACTGGATCGTGAATACGCTCAGCGTACAATCGATTTCCTGTCTGGTGTCGTTTTTGCGCTGGATGGTAATGTACAGAAGATTGGTCAGAATGTTATTCTCTGCTACCCAAGTGATATCGGCGTGGCCGGATCGATTAACCTTGGCAAAGCAGGCGACGTAGACGAAGAAGACAAAGTCGAATAATGTCACAGCCTTTAACCGGACATGAACAGTTTTCAAAACAGATCTCGAATGGGATTGCCCGTTACGAGAAATCAGGAAAACCGTTCATGACCGGTTTTTTAACGCCGGCCGAGCAGAATCTGGCCGCAAGACTTTGCGGCAAAGTAGAACATCGTTTTGAAGGCGGCAGAGCAGGAGCGACCCGAGCAAGACTTGTCGTTGCAAGTGAAGCCGATCTTGAAGAAGACATGGCATGGGATTCATCCTGGAATTTTGACAACTGGGATGAACCGGACTGGAATGAGGCTGCAGCTTTTGAAAATGGAATCGATCCGGATGGGTCAGACAGCTATGGGCGTTTGCATACGCAAAAGGAAGACTCGCCCGCTCAACGGGAAGAAGAGGTGGATGAGCGCTTTGTGGTCGTTTTAAAGTCCGCTTATGACTCCCGCATGAAAACCCTGAGCCATTCGGATGTGCTGGGGGCACTGATACACTCTGGACTGGAGCGCGATGCGATTGGCGATATTGCGGTCGATGACCAGTCGATTTATGTTGTCTGCCTGCCCAGCCTGAAAGAATACATTGAACAGACCATTACCCGCATTGGCCATGTTCCCGTTGAATTTCACTCCGCTGGCGTGCAGGGAATGCCTGAAGCCAGTTTTGAGGATCTGAAAATCAATACGGCCAGTATGCGGGCAGACTGTATTGTCAGTGCGCTTGCTCATTGTTCGCGAACAGGCGCAAAAGACATGATTTGTCAAGGCTTTGTTAAGGTTAATGACGTGGTTCTTGAATCTGTGAAAACCTTGTGCAATAATGACACCATCTCTGTGCGGCGAGCCGGGAAATTCCGAATTGGGGAACTCGACGGCGTCAGCAGAAAAGGCAGATTGATCGTTCACATCTATAAATATCAATAGGCAATGACAAAGACAGGTCCACCAGAAAAGGATTCCAGAAAGCAGCCGGGTGATGCGAGGCTGTATGAGCGTTCTGATGGGTATCCCTTTGGAGCCGAAAAGGCGAAACTCAGTAGCTTTTTCCGGGAACAGACCGTTATCTGCAAGAGCTTTGAAGTTTAAGCTTCAAAGAATTAAGGTGGTACCGCGCACAGTCGTCCTTTTTGGGACGGCTTTTTTTATGCAGAAAGGAAGATGCAAAATGGATTATAAAGACACGCTTCAGATGCCAAAGACCAGCTTTGAGATGCGTGGAAATCTGGCTAAAAAAGAGCCAAAATTCCAGCAGCGCTGGCAGGATGAGCATCTGTACGAAAAAATGCTTGAAAGACGAGAAGGGGCTGAACCTTTCGTATTACACGATGGTCCTCCCTATGCCAACGGTGACATCCATTTAGGTCATGCTTTAAATAAAGTTCTCAAAGATGTCATCAACAAATCAAAATTCATGGAAGGTTATCGCGTTCCTTATATCCCTGGATGGGACACGCATGGCTTGCCAATCGAAACCGCTGTAACCAAACTCGGGTATGACCGCAAGAAAATCGGAATTCCTGAATTCCGCAAGATCTGCCACGACTATGCTCTCGAGCAGGTTGAACGGCAGAAAAAAGGTTTTCTGGCTTTAGGCAGCATCGGTGACTACGATCATCCTTACATCACACTGACACCTGACTTTGAAGCCCGCCAGATTGAAATTTTCGGCAAGATGGCTGCGGATGGCCTGATCTATCAGGGTCTCAAACCTGTTTACTGGTCTCCATCTTCAGAATCCGCGCTTGCTGAAGCGGAAGTTGAATATAAAGATGTGACTTCACCAACCATCTTCGTAAAATTCCCGGTCAAAAACGGTAAGGGAATTCTGGGTGCTGATGACTCCTTTGTCATCTGGACAACCACGCCATGGACAATTCCATCCAATCTGGGGATCTCCGTTCACCCGCGATTTGAATATGCCCGCGTCAAAACAGACCAGGGCAATCTGATTGTTCTGAACTCCATGGTTGAAGATCTGATGAAACGCTTTGGAATTGAAAACTACGAAGTGATCCAGATCATCCCAGGTAAAGATCTCGAATATATGACTGCAACGCATCCGCTGTATCCAGAAGTTGAATCGCTGGTTATGGTTGGTGAGCATGTAACGGATGATTCCGGTACCGGTCTTGTTCATACGGCCCCTGGCTTTGGTATGGACGACTTTATGATCGGTAAAAAATATGGCTTGCCTGTATTTGTTAACGTTGACGAACAGGGCCGCATGATGGAAGTCTGCGGACCACGCCTGGCCGGCAAAACCGTTGATGAAGCCAATGGCATCGTCATCGACTGGTTAAAAGAAAAAGACTGCCTGCTCGATCGTGAAGACATCGTCCACTCCTATCCACATGACTGGCGCACCAAAAAGCCAATCATTTTCCGTGCTACGACGCAGTGGTTTGCCTCTATCGATAAAATCAGGGATAAACTGCTCGACCAGATTCACTCCATCGGCTGGGTTCCAGCATGGGGCGAAGGCCGTATGCACAACATGATTTCTGATCGTTCTGACTGGTGTATCTCCAGACAGCGTGCCTGGGGGGTTCCAATTCCAATTATCTATGGAGAAGACGGAACTCCATTAATGGATCCAGAAATTTTTGCTCACGTGGCCAAACTGATCGGCGAAGGCGGATCCAACGTCTGGTTTGAAAAAGATGTCATGGACCTGCTGCCTGAAGGCTATACCAGCGAACATTCGCCAAACGGCAAGTTCACCAAAGAAACAGATACCATGGACGTCTGGTTCGACTCTGGTTCCAGCCACACTGGTGCCATGATCGAACGCGGCCTTGGCTATCCAGCAGACCTGTACTTTGAAGGAAGTGACCAGTATCGCGGCTGGTTCAACTCTTCTTTGATCGTAGGAACCGCTGTTTATGGTCAGGCTCCATACAAACAGGTTCTTTCTCACGGATTCGTTATGGACGAAAACGGAAAGAAGATGTCCAAATCGCAATGGAATGCCATGGCTCCATCGGAAATCACTTCGAAATTCGGTGCCGACATTTTACGTTTGTGGGCCTGCTCGGTTGATTACCAGGCGGACTGCTCTATGGGCAAAAAGATCCTCAAACAGGTTTCCGATAACTACCGTAAAGTCAGAAACACTTTCCGTTTCTTAGTGGCCAACCTGGATGAAAACCAGTTCACCAAAGAAGACCTCGTGGATGTCAACACCCTCTCCCGTCAGAACAAGTACATCCTTGCTCTGCTTGATGAAGCTGTAGAGGACTGCGAAAAAGCCTATGACGAATATCGTTTCTCTGATGTTGTCACTTCTCTGACCAACCTGATGACCAACGAACTGTCAAGCTACTATCTCGACTACACCAAAGACATCCTGTATTGCGATGCCAAAGACAGCTGCGATCGTCGACAAGTGCAGACTGTTCTGTATCTGGCTGCTTCCATGCTGACAAGACTCTGGGCTCCGATTCTCGCTCATACCACAGAAGAACTCAACGACCTGATGAAATTCGATGAGGAATCCATCCATCTGGCAAAATTCATCAAGAGTGGTCTTGACCATGATGATGCCAATCTGAAAGCCGATATGGAAGCTGCGCTCAACTTACGAAAAGATGTTCTGAAAGCTCTCGAAGAAGCAAAACGTTCGGGTCTGCTCAAAAAATCCAATGAAGCTGTTCTGCGCATCCATGTCAGTGACGAGCTGAAAAAACAGGTTGAATCTGTCATTACCAACCCGGCTCAGTGGCTGATGGTTTACGATGTTCAGTTCGTTGATGACAACCTGACTCCTTATGAAGTCAGCGAAATCGAAGTCACTCATGCTCCCGGTCATGTCTGCCCACGCTGCTGGAACTACACAGAATCCGAGCACGAAGACGGACTTTGCGATCGCTGCGCTGCTGTGCTTGAAAAAGCATAAGGTTCAGAACGATATTAAACAGTTAATATTTGATTCACTTAGATTGACCGGCCGATTTTTAATTCGGTCTGGCTGATCAAAAAGAGAAGCAAGCGATTACCAAATTACTCCTATAATTAGAAAGTGCATCATTCGACTTGATTAAAAGTCTGATGATGCACTTTTTTATTTCTTCCCCCAGACAAAATACACCGAAATTCAATATTCTGACCAGGCGGTTACGCAAAAACTGCAGCAGCAAAAACCCCGAAACGACAGCCGTTTCACATAACGATCGGATCGGGGTGACGATTGTTCATTTTATGTTTTCAATCAAATCTTTGCCGGATAGCTGACCTTCTGAACAGCGATGCCTCAGGGCAGAACTCCATTTTGTACGTCTTCTGGAATCTGATCATCGCATGGGCCAACAACCAGTAATGCCGCCTCATCTTTGGCCGCTTCAAATGCAGAGCGGCTCTATCCAGCAACAGGATGCAGGGCATTCAAAAGAATCTGGAGTTCAGCTTCCGTTTCCAGTTTTGAATCCGAGCTGAAATTTGTAAGATATTTTCCCAGCTCCTCTCTGGAAAAAACAACGGACTGACCATCCATGCCCTGTATTCTGATTTCCTTTAGATTCTGGGTGAGTGCCAGAGCGATCAGTGCTGTGTCCTTGTAGGCCTGAAGCTGCGGTTCAGGAATATCATTGAGATTGCCATTTTCTATCTTCCATGTCCAGATGGCGGGGCTTGATTTGGTGTCTGCTTCCATATGAAGCTGCAAAGGCTTGTTATCGATTGTGAAGGAAGGCCGGGACAGTTGCATCTGCTGAATATCTTTCGCCTCACCATTGAGATAAGGGGCGAAAAACCGGCACATAGCCGTAATCAGCTGTCCATCCTGATAAATCAGCTCTTCACCAACACGAATCTCATGGACTGGCTGTGTGAAAGATAGCTCCATCGTTTTCGACTGATCAAAAAGACCGGCACCTCCATAAAGATCCACAGTATAGATTCCATTTTCAACTTCTTGAACAGAACTGGACAGAAAACCTTCCTTTGGGCTGGTTGTTTTCAGTTCCAGCGTCAGTTGATTTTTCCCAGATTCGTTCTGGCTGGCGATATAGACATCATCTGCATTCATCCTGACATTCTGATAGCTGCTCCATGCAAGAATACTTCCTAAGGCAAGACAGAATACCAGCAGGACAGTCAGAAGAATATGATTTCTGCGCATTGCTTTGTGTGTTTTTTTCAGAGCGCAGGTGAGGGTATGATCGGCCAAGGAAGACTGAATTTTTGGTTCAGCTTCCTGCAATGTTCTGAGCTGAATCGTACAATCAGGGCAACTTTCCAGATGCTTCTCAATGAGCAAAACGGATGCAGGACTGGCAAGCCCTTCTGTATAAAGCGGAAGCAGGTCATGGACGATCTCACAGATGGAATCCTGTGAATCAGTTTGACCTGGCTTCTTGTCTGCTGGAAGCGCAGGAAGAATTTGAGCTTTGCATACAGCTTCCATCCCTTTTTGAGCAGTGTCATCGACTGATGATGAAACACTGAATGTCTGATCCGGATCCTGACTTGGTTCTCCTTCGTTTTTTGGATGAAAGACATTCTTTTGGATCTTATTCTTTTGATCAGCCAATTGACTATTCGATGGTGATCGATTCATTTTGTTTCTATGTTCTGACTGTTTCACAGATATTTCCCCTCTTTCTTTAGCCATAAAGCACGCAGTTTTTCTTTGCCGCGATAAAACATGACCCGGCTCCAGGTGTCGGATCTGCCTAAAATTTCTCCGATTTCTTTGAAGCTCATGGAACAGAAAATGCGAAGATAGATGATTTCCCGGTATGGTTCGCACAGATCATGCAGACAGCTGAAGATGCGCAGATCCCGTTGGTTTGGATCAAAGACCAGCAGTTCTTCTTCGAGAGCAACGGTGTTCTTCTGCTTGCGCATCGCGTCATAGTAAAGGTTTTTTGCAATGGCACAGAGCCATGAAGACAAAGAACTGTTTTCTTTGAACGTATCGATTTTTTTGGCAGCTTTCAGAAAAGTATCCTGCATCAGATCTTCCGCAAGGACCGGATTCTGGCAAAGAGAGAGCAGATAGCAATAAACTTTTCTGGAATAGGCCTGGTAGAGCTGCTCTAGATCCTGATTCATTTTTCCTCCTTTCACTGATTAGACGAATTCGATCCCACGTTTGTTACAAAAAAATAAAATTTTTTTCGGGGAGTAGATTTGAAAATGAGCTGATGATCTTTTATCACTCTCTTGATCATCAAGTCAGCCGGGTCAGGATGGGCATCGCGGCAGATCCCGACTTTAATGGATTCAAAACCAAGTCTGGGGGCAGGGGACAGTGTCTGGGTTGAACAGATCAGTCGAGACTTCAGCAAACGCAATTCACTTCAAGACTGCCGCAGCGGCTTTCTTATCTTGGATGTGTCTATAAAACCAGTCTTTGAATCAAAGCAAAAAAATCGGATTTTGACAGCCTGTTTCTGTCTTTATGGATGATGATGTCTCTGGTCCAGAAGAAGGGATCTTCTGAAATCGGTAGAAAACCGCAAAAAGAAACGCTATGGCCTGGCAGCCATGTACTACCAGCCATATAGCGGAATGAAAACGGTGGATGGATCGAAACTGTTTTCAAAGCATAAAAAAGCCAAAAGAAAAGCCATCGCAATTGGATGGCTTTTATCGGCTTAGAGAACAGGATGATTATTCAACTTTTTCAAAGTCGGATTTAGCAGCACCGCAAAGAGGGCATGTCCAGTCTTCTGGCAGGTCTTCGAATGGAGTGCCTGGAGCGATTCCGTTGTCTGGATCGCCAAGAGCTGGGTCGTATTCGTATCCGCAAAGCGTGCAAACATATTTATCCATAAATTTTTCTCCTTTGATTGCTGCCGCCTCAAGCGGGGCAGCATCGTTTTTGAACAGGACCATTATAGCATGATCGCGCTTTGCACCTTTGAGATTGACCACCTGAGTGGAGTGGAGATTCTGTTCTTTTTCTCTCTTTCAAAGCAGGATACATTTATTATCCCTGCAAGGTTTGAACAGGATTTAAGAAGCTTGCTTGGGTTCAATCTGGTTTTTGAGTTTGACCTGGTCTTTGAGTCCGTCGGTGATATAAATATCAAACACATCAGTGGACAGGTCCGGGACGAGATCAACAGTTCCTTTATCGACAATCCAGATCGCATCCAGATCGAATTCTTCACAGATTTTCTGCCCTTCTTCAACGCTCGTACAGAAAAGAGCGGTCGACATGGCATCGCAATAGGCAGAATCTTCATGAATGACGGTAACCGAACGCATATTCGCTGCCGGATAACCGGTATCTGGATCGACGATATGCGCATAACGGACACCATCGACTTCCATATAACGCTGGTAGTCACCAGAAGTGACCAGGCAGGTTGGCTTGCGGTTTCGATAAACAAGCAGGGAATTCGGTTCATCCGGATTTTGAATGCCGACTACCCAGTCTTCATCTTCTGGTTTTTCGCCAATCAGGATGACGTTGCCGCCAGCATTTAAAAAGCCATATTCCAGACCCGCTTCAGTCAAACGGTCGGCGGCCAGCTGAGTGGTATAGCCTTTGGCAATCGCACCAAAGTCCAGTGCAGCTGCTTCGTTGGTCAGCGTAATTGTATTGTCTTTGACAACAACCGCATCCATCGAATCCGGGTTTTTGGCGGCTTCAATGGCTTGGGCATCCGGCAAAGCAGGCGTCTGCGCTCCAAAAGCCTGCTTCCAGAGCATTGTCAGTTTTCCCTGGCTGACATCAAATTTGGAATTGACGCCATGGGCCTTGAGTGAGTCCTGAAGAACTTCAATGACTTTTGGGTCGACTTCAACGGGTGTGTTGCGCGGCGTGTCATTGACTTCTTTGAGGCTGACTTTATCGGGATAGGTATGGAAGGCATCGAAAAGTTCATTGCATTCCTGATACGTGGATTCAATGATATCCACGTACTTGTTGAAGTCTTTTTCGGTTCCGGTAGTCTTGAAGGTTACTGGCGTATCGAAGCCGACATCGGTCAGGGTAATGGAGCGGCTTTTGATTTCATTGCCAGCCCGGTTTGGACTTTGCAGGTAAAAATAGCCGCAAAGACAAAGAACAAGAACACAGCAGGCTAGAACGATCCATCCAGTAATCGATTCGGATTTTTTTGGATCTTTTTTGCTTGTTGTTTTCTCATGGGGCGAAGATGTTTCGTTTTCTTTTTTTTCTTCAATATATATTGAAGAATCTGTTTTTTTATTTTCGGGGGAAGATGGTGTCATATTTGTATCCTTTCATGTTCACTGGTCATGTTCACTGGCTGCGCTGAGGGTTCTGGATTTTTTTGCAGATCTTGAAATGGGGGAAGATCTGAAACGATCAGCTGGATTTTCCTGGCCTGGAAATCTGGATGGATCTTTTTTCAGGAACTCCATCTTTCAAGAGCTTCAGAAATTATGAATATTCTGGTCATTGAAACTGGCTGGTTTGTCAGCAGGAGCAGGGAAAGGCCAATATATAAGAAATTCATTCAAATCGCAATAGACCGCAATCTATCGGGTCATGCGTAAAAATCGAGAGTCCACAAACAACTCTGACCAAACCCCACCGCAAGCGGTGGAGGTTCCAAGACGATAAACATCTTGAATTTATGAACAAAGCACCTGAGCAGACAGGACAGTGATCAGAACGACAAATGAGTCTTTTTGACATGAGGCAAATGAGACCTCCTGCGCTATCATGTCCCGGTGTGCCAGAACCCTTTCGGGGCCCGGACGAATCCAGGTTGTCCCAGTTCAGAAATCCGGAAAAGCCCTTCTTTCTTTGAACTGCACCATGGTCAGTGGTTTGGTAAAACGTCTAAAGCATCCGACAATTAAATACCAGAATTCAAAATATGCATATGATTCGTTTTTGCGTATTGGACAAAAGCGTCTGAAGCCTTCTTTAAATGTTCGTAATTGGCAATGCACAGACTACGGTCTGCACAGGAAAAATCGTTGCTGGCATTAGCCAGAAGAAAAGCGGAATATAAATCCCTTGGAATTGTCTTTCCATCGCTTAATACAGCTGCCCTTTCCGACAGCTTTTTCTTTTTATAGCTGTCATCCGTATGATCGTACTGGCTGGCCCGGAATTTACCAGGAACGGTATGAAAATTGGAACCATAAGCCGCTTTGGCAAGCGCGAACAGCGTTCCCGGCGCGCGTCGGTTGATACTTCTGCCAAAACGTTTTTTGCGCTTATATCTGCCAGTCTTCTCATTGATCTCAGCTGGTCTGGAGCTTCTTTTGGCAAGCTTGCGAGCATTGGAGGGTTCTGTGACAAGAACATCTCCCATAGAAAGCAGAGTGTTGACTGTCTGTTTATGCACGTACTCTCTTGTCAGGGCGAGCTTGCGCTGTTCTTCTTTCAGATGGTTTTCTGTTTGGCGCATTCGCTTTGATTTTTTCCATTTTCTTTTTGGGATGCCGCATTTGATCGTACCGTCTTCATTGTAGTGTTCAGGATTGCCTGCTCTTCTCTGACGATCCAGCTTTCGTTGCAGAGTGGCAATGTGTTTTTCTTTTTTTGGATAGTAGTTCTGATTTCGTTCTCCAAGATTGATAAAAAGAACGTCTTTTCCTGCAGAATAGGCAGCCGCTGACTGGGTTCCTAAATCCATTCCGACTACGCCTTTGCCATTGGAATGGCGTGCAGAACCATCCTTTCGAATTTTATTGACTGGTTTTCCTTCGATGGTGATGATGGCAAACACACGCAGTTTCCCTCTGATCTGCTCACATTTAATGGATACATAGCAGGGGCGGAAAGTATCCTGGGCGATCTGGGTCTCCTCCCACTTTCTGGCATAGAAAATCTCATTTTCAGGATGCTGCATAAAAGAGCGGATTCGATACAGTTCCCGGCGCGCGAAAATGTCATTTTTTCTGATCAGCAGGTTCGCATTTGTGCATACCCCTTTCATGCTTACGGTCAGCCGTGGCTTTCCGTCTTTTTCTGTCAATTTGAGCATGATGGCCCGATCTACCTGTTTTCCCCGCAGAATTGGAAGATCACCCCGTTTTTTAAAGTGCAGATGCTTCCCGTCAGAGTAAAGAACTTTTTCGACACCAGACCAGACGTCTTCGGCCACAGTAAGCGCAATCTGAGCGTTCAGTTTTAAATTCTGATAGCGGCTTTGCGTATAGCGACGAAGATCGTCGAACGTAACCCGCCACTTCTTTTGATCTTCTGCAAGAAGCTGACTGACTGCTTCACGGTCCTGATCCTGCTGCTCCTGTTCCTCTTCTGTTGTAACCTTTCGTTCCATGACTTCTTTATACATGGCAAGATGTGCACGGTAGGCTTTTGTGCGGAACAGGTCTTTCAGGCGTTTTGAGATCCACCCTGTCAGATCATTGGAAAGGATTCTGGCATTATTGGCCATATGAAAAGCATGACGCTTCTCGTCTTCGGTCAGTTCCAGCTCCAGCTTCAGAGTGTGTCTGGGTGTATGCTTGTGATGTTCTTTGACCAGCTTTTTATCCGCATCGGAAAATTCAGCTTTAGCCTGAGCAGCTCTGGATTTCTTTGTTCTGGACATACGCGTTCTCCTTTCCAAGTGGGTTCTGATGACTTTCTTTGATCTTCGATATATTTTTTTATTGTTTCAGCTGAAGCATCGCCTGTGGTGGCAATAAAATAGCCATTGCTCCACAGCCGTCCACACCTTTGATAAAAATGTTTTAAATCGGGATAGGCTTTAAACAGTTCTATGGCGGAAATGCTTTTAATCGTCCAGGCAATATCGGTTGGTGCCGCTGTCTGAGGAGCGGATAAGAAAAAATGAATATGGTCGGGCATGACTTCCATCGCCTGTATTTCGTATCTGTAGCGGTCGCAAATCTTTTGGAGAATTTCTTTCAATGTCTCATCCACACCATCTTTCAATACCCTGAACCTGAATTTGGGACAGAAGATCAGATGGTACCTACACAGATAGGTTGAATGTGACGAATGCCTGGATTTATTCATCTGGAAGCTCGGATTTTCTTTAACCGCTCTTCGAATCAGATCGTGCCATGTTAAATTATGCGTTTCTTCAGCAGCCATAATTCGGGCCAGGTTTTCAAGCAATTCTTTCCAGACTCTGGGAAGACTGATATTAATCTGCATATTCTGCGATATTCTGCGGCTTTGCATCCTTTGACAAAGTGCTTTCCATTTCTATATCTATTGTATATCAGACGCAAAAAATGCGCAATGCAAAAACTGAAAACGTATTCATTTTATTTGTACATCATTAAGTCTCAAAAGCATCTTTCAGAGGGCTTTCATCCCCATGGCAAGCCATGGGGTATTCGCCCTAGCTTGATAACCTATCGCTCTGGCAGTCTAAAGCATCAGCGTCTGCCCGGATTATGGTGTTCAAATTGGATCCTGACGAATCGAAAGGAAACCCACAGAAAGCCTCCAGAAGGATGAACAGATCATGAGCAGTGAGCAAATCATGAAAGAGAGGGAGGAAAAGGAAGAAAAAGAGGGCGGAAGAGGAAGAAAAGAAAAAAGGGAGAAACTTCATTGTCTGGACGGGGAAACGCCCGCGCCTGAATTTCGGGAAAAATGTGCCTGAAAAATAGTTTTCAGACTGAAACATGATGACAAATTATAGAAAACCGATGGAAAAAGAATGAAGCAAAGATAAAATGCGCGGATTTACCTGTTTGTTAACCGGAATTTCACTAAAACAATAACGATTTTTCAGAATCTTTTAATCTTTTGTAGTATTTCCCAAAACCATAAGCCATAATAATCCGGGTTAACTTTCGATTTGCGCGAGGATAAAAAATACGCTTCGAATTGTGATGAGAGTTTCTTATGATAAGAGTTTCCGGCATTCGTAAGCCCCTCCATTTTCCTTGGCAGAGCTAAACCATCTTCCGCTTTTTTTCTTATGGGAAAAATCCGCCCTGTTATGGGATGAGATTATGGAAGTCATGCTATTTTTGGGTAAAACAACCATGGATTATGGGCCAAAATTGATTTTAATGGGATGCCTGCCTAAAATTGAATCGATTGTAACTGAAAGGAAGAAGAGTATGTCACTTTTATTAGGGCCAATGTGTCAGCACATTCCTGGTAAAAAAGGTTTGACAGATCACAGCGACGTGAAGAGACTCATGCCAGCCAAAGAGGTTTATATTCCTCTGTTTGCCGGCAACAATACTCAGATCGAACTGCTGGTTTCTGAAGGCGATCATGTCTTTATCGGCACCCGCCTTGCCAATACCAAATCCGCCTTTCCGGTTCCTCTGTACTCCAGTGTATCCGGAACGGTTAAAGGAGTTACCAAACGTCCGCACAACAGCCTAAAACCACAGCAGCACCTGGTCATCGAACTTGATGAGCAGCAGGAAGCCATTCAGGCTTTTCCACCTATGGACTGGCACAATGCAAGCCATGATGAACTGGTTGAATTCGTTAAAGAATCCGGAATCATCGGTCAGGGTGGCGCAGGCTTTCCAACTTACGTAAAGTATCAGAAAGTTGAAAACATCAACACTCTGGTCATCAATGCCGTTGAATGTGAACCTTACATTACAGCGGACTACAAATGTGTCATGGACTATCCGGAACAGTTTGTCCACGGTGTCCGTATTCTGCAGAAAATGGCTGAAGTGGATACCGTTCTGATCGGTGTAAAAAAGACCCATCCAGATCTGATCAACACCATCCGCGAAGAAATTAACCGTGAACATGCGGCGGGCATTGAAGTTCGCGAAGTCCCGGATGTTTATCCAATGGGTGGTGAACGGACTCTGATCCGCACCTTGCTTAAGCGGGAATACAAGCGGCTGCCTGGAGAATGCGGCGTGATTGTCAACAATGCCAACACAGCCATTCTGGTTGCCCGTGCCTTTGAAATGGGACAGGCCCAGGCCAAGAAATATGTCACCTTCTCGGGCGAAGGTCTGAAGTATCCGACAAACGTCCTGGTTCCAGTTGGCATGTCGGTAGCGGAAATCCTCGAACAGATCGGCGGCTTTGTTGAAAAACAGGAAAGCCTCAAGCTGATTGCCGGCGGTCCTATGATGGGAAAAACTATGGTCAGCGATCAGATCGTGATCGACCGCGCCATGAACGCCATTACTGTTCTGAAAAACCACGATGAAGAAGAAATGACGTGCATGCGCTGCGGAAACTGTACGCAGCACTGTCCAATCGGTCTGCAGCCTGTTCGCATTGCCAATGCGGTGAAGATGAATGATGCAGAAGAAATGGAAAAACGTGGTGCCATGCAGTGTATCGAATGCGGTCTTTGCACTTACGTCTGCCCAAGCCACATTCAGGTCACTGAAAATGTTCGAAAAGCTAAACGAACATTAATGATGAAGGCCAGAAAGAAGTAGGAGGGAACTTGAAATGAAATTTGCCTTTCATGTAAGCCCGAACCTTCAAAGTAAGCATTCCACGCAGATGATTATGCGGGATCTGACCATCGGTCTTTTGATTGTGTTCGCAGCTTCTGTTATTTATTACTTCACAGCCTGGGGCGCTGCCTATGGTTTGCAGGCTCTGCTGCTGCTTGTATGCTCCCTGATCACGACTTTTGTATGCGAAGCCGTTTTTGCAAAAGTCAAGAAACAGGACATCAAATCGACAATCACCCATTCCTTTGGCTGGGTGACTTCCATCATCCTCGTTATGATGTGCCCGATTTCCATCCCTCCTTATGCGGTCATCGTTGCAACCTTCTTTGCGATTGCGATCGGCCGTCTGGTCTTTGGTGGATTTGGTTTTAATATTTTCAACCCGGCTGCGGTCGGAAGAGCGGTTATCTTCGCTTCCTTCTCTGGGGCAACCACAAATCTGGTTACTTCCGCTACACCAACTGGTGTTCTTGCTTCCACATTCAGCTGGATGCCAGGAACAGAAGCAGCTCTTCAGTCTTATCTGGACTATTGCGGCGGCTGGGGCAGCTTACTTTTGGGAACATACCCTGGAGCAATCGGTGAAACCTTCAGTCTGCTGATCATCCTGGTTGGTATTTTCCTGGTGGTGCGCAAAGTCATCGACTGGCGTATTCCTGTGTTCTACTTAGGAACCATTTTCGTGATTACGTTCGTGATCGCCCTGCTGGAAGGGGTTGAATCTTACCACGGTATTCCTGGATGGTTATGGTACCCTGCACTGCATCTTTTAACTGGTGGTGTGATTTTCGGGGGCGTATTCATGTTAACTGACCCGGTTACCGCGCCAACGGTTCCATCTGGACGAATCTTCTTTGCGATGTGTGCAGCTGCGCTCACCGTTCTGATCCGTTTAAAAGGAAACCTGCCAGAAGGATGCTTATACTCCATCCTGATCATGAATACCTTCACGCCAATGATTGAATCCGCTCTCGATCGTCCTCAGCTTGAGCAGATGAAGAAAGCCTGGATCATGATTGGTTGTGCTGCTGTTCTTTCGCTTTGCGTTTCTTTCTACGCAGCGACGACTGTACGTCGTGTCAATGCGCCAAGAACCATTGAAAAAACTGCGCTGGCAAGCCCGGCAGTTTTTGAGGAGGTGCTGTAATGAATAAGCAGAGTCCTCTCTACCTTGCAATTTTCTTAGCCATTGTTGCGGCCATTGCCGGCGGCGCTCTGTACGCTGCCAACAGTGCAACGGCTCCAATTATTGCGGCCAACGAAGAAAAAGCTGAAAAGGCTTCCTTACTGGAAATGTATCCAGAGGCCAGCATCGATGATTTCGAATCGGTTGATGCTTCTGACATTACCCCGGATCATCCATTCGTGGATAAGGTCTATAAATATGGCGACAATGTGGTTGTCTTCAAATGTACTGTGTCCGGCTATGATGGTGGTACTGTCTTTTTGGTCGGCATTGATGCAGCCAACGATCTTGTCGATGGATTTAAAGCCATTTCGAATGCGGATACAAAGGGCATTGGTTCGAAAATTACCGAATCAGCCTTCGCAGAATCTGTAATTGGCAAACAGGCCAGCGGACAGCTGGATACGATCTCTGGCGCGACGTACACGTCTACGCCTGTTGTTCAGGCAATCAACGAGTGTGCAGTCATTGCCACCGAAATTGACTAAGGAGAACCCTGATGAACCGAATGCAAAACTTCAAAAACGGTCTGATCAAGGATAATCCTGTTTTCGGACTGTATTTAGGTCTGTGCTCGACACTGGCCATTACCACTTCGATTAATAACGCCATCGGTATGGGCGTTGCGGTTATCGCCGTTCTGATTCTGTCCAACATGATCATTTCTGCGATCCGTAAACTGGTACCGGATGATATCCGAATCCCAGTCTATATCGTCATTATTGCCACTCTGGTTAAGATTATTCAGATGCTGATTCAGGCTTATGCTCCAGCTCTGAACTCTTCACTGGGTGTGTTTATTCCTCTGATTGTTGTTAACTGTATCATCCTGGGTCGTGCCGAAGCCTTTGCCAGCAAAAACGGTGTTCTGGATTCCGCACTGGATGGCCTTGGCATGGGTCTTGGCTACCTGTTAGCAGTCCTGGCCATGTCCTTAATCCGTCAGATTCTGTCAACTGGGGTGTTGTCCATGACAAATCCATTTGACGAAGCGCAGGTTCTGTTCAGCCTGCGCCTGATCCCGGACAGCTACACGATCTCCATGTTCAGTGCTCCTCTGGGCGCGTTCATGACGTTCGCATTTTTGGCCGCAGCCTTAACTGCCTACAAAAACAACATCCATAAAAAGGAAGAAGAAGCTGCCAAAGCAGCAAAAATTGAAGCAGCCAAAGCCGCTAAAGCTGCTAAGGAGGCCGCTTAATGTTTGGTGAACTTGTTACGCTGTTAATCACCTCTGTTCTGCTCAATAACGCCGTACTCAACCAGTTCTTAGGTCTGTGCCCATTCATGGGTGTATCCCGTAAGAAATCCAGCGCCCTGGGTATGGGAATGGCTGTTGTCTTCGTTATCGTTGCAGCAGGTCTGGTTACCTATGCTCTGTACTACCTTGTCCTTGTTCCATTAAAACTGGAATTCATGGACTTAGTTACTTTCATTCTGGTTATCGCCTCGCTTGTACAGCTGACTGAAATGTTCTTAAAGAAATCTTCACCAGCTCTGTACAAATCGTTAGGTGTATACCTGCCATTGATCACGACCAACTGCGTTGTCTTAAACGTCTGCCTGGTGAACATTTCTAACGGCTATGACTTCGCTCATATGCTGGTTTACACCATTGGGACTCCACTTGGCTTCGCCCTGGTTCTGTACATCTTCTCGGCGATTCGTGAACGTCTTGAAGTTGCAAACGTACCAGAAAGCTTCAAAGGCAACCCGGTCGCTCTGGTTGTCGCCGGACTGATGGCTATGGCATTCTCCGGACTGGCTGGAATTATTTAATGGATTTCACCCGTCTGATTCTGGCGATCCTGTTTTTTGGAGCGCTGGTGGGAATTTATATTTTCCTGTTTCTCAAAAACAGGCGCACCCCCAAACCAGAGGGATGCGAAAACCTGAAGGCGGATTGCGACGGCTGTAAAGATATTTACTGCCCGAACCATCCAAAACAAGAAAGTTGAGGTAGACAGAATGCTGAGCGCAATTCTGATGATGTTAGTCCTTGGCGCACTTCTTGGTGCCGGCCTTGGAATTGCTGCGAAAGTCTTCCATGTTGAACCGGACAACCGTGTCGATTACGTTGCTACTCATCTGCCAGGCTACAACTGTGGCGGATGCGGCTATCCTGGATGCTCTGGTTTTGCCGATGCCCTGGTCAGTGGTGACACTGACTCATGGCAGTGCAAACCTTGCAAACCGGAGGCTAAAGCCGATATTATCGACTACCTGAAAAACACACCGGGTCCGGATGGAAAGACCATTACCGTAAGACCATAAACCCGAGAACGGACAAGCTTTCAAAGCTGGCTTTGGCCCTTTGAAAGCTTTTTAATTGGTCGGAAGTTTTCTTCGTTGTCACTTTCTTTTCTGTCGCTTACGATAAGGCCAGGAAGAAGTCCGTGACAGACCATTCAGCAAGAGTACAAGAGTACAAGAGTACAAGATGGTCCATCAAGACAAGCCTGCCGGATAGTCGATCAAGAAGGTCTGCCAGGCAAGGAACTGGCAATCTGCAAGTGAAAAGAAATTCTGTATTCTTTGGCGTACACAATCCGAAAACAGTAAGAGAGTCAAAAAGTATGCCAGAAAAATAAATTTTGGAAAATGATGAAATCAGAACACACTCGAACAACAGGAACAGACAATGGAGGGAATGCAATGCTCAAAGCAGGAATTACCATGCAGGGAACTCTGCATGAACAATATGGAATCAAAAACCAGGATGCAATCCGGATTTTTGAGGCAGCCGGATTTACAGGCGTGATTGCCTGTGATGGCGTTTCACTCAAATCTGACTGGACCTTTTCAAACAGTGAACTGGCTGCAGCCTTAGTCAGCAAAGCCTCGCAGGCCTTTCTGGAAAACAGGCTGGATAAAAATCTGAACCCGGACCATGTCTGTGACCAGATCCGGGATGCCTTTCTGTTTTCTCTGGCCGTACTAAAAGATGCCCTTGAACAAGCCGGAATTCCGTTTTTCGATTGTCAGACAACATTAATTATCGCCTTATACAAAGATGGTCTGCTTTATGGGGGGATTGCCGGGGATGGCGGGATTCTCTATCAGACAAAACTGCACAATTCAGGGACGATGATTACCCGTCTGAAGTCTTCTTCCAGCGTGTATCCCATTGGGGATACTGAAGAGTGGCGCTTTTTTATGGGGGGATCGAAAGAAGACCCGGTTGTCCGTTTTCTGGCAGCGACCGATGGCGTCTTTGATCAGCTCATTATTCCGTATGATGGCCTGCCTGCTGGCAACTATGCCCTCATCGACAAACTGTTCTCCATTGAAAATATCCCGGAAGACGAACAGGGAAGATGGCTGCAAGAACAGATTGAAGCCCTGGAAGGCCATGATGATAAGACGGTTGCGATTATCATGGATACGGATCGTGAAGCGGAAATCAAAAAAGATGAGAGCAGGGATTTACAAGATCGCGACTTGAAAGATCGCGGCCTGGATTTGAAAGAACCAGGCAACACGACGGATCGGGAAGCTGAGCCTGAAAATTCAGATCCTGAAAGTCCAGATCCTGAATGCTCAAAAAAGGACGACTCAGAAAAAGAGAATTCAGATCAGACTTGCACAGTTTCCAAACTCGATTCTGATCCAGAAAACAGCCCGGCAAAGTAGAAAAGGATTGCCTGCAATCATCCAGTCTGCATCCTGAAATGATTTTAAAATTGCAAAAACAAAGCGAAAACCCGCATTCCTAAGCCAACTGTATGGCGAAAAATGCGGGTTCTTTTCTTTTTCTTTCAGAAAGCTCTATAATATATCGATCAGGCGCCAGCAAGCTGTCGAAATGGCGCAAAAAATAAAAGACTGGAGAGGGAACAATGAGTTACTTAAGTTTTAACGATATTGTAGCACATATGAAGAACTATGGATTTGTTTACCAGGGTTCTGAAATTTATGGCGGCCTTGCCAATACTTGGGATTTCGGTCCGCTTGGCATTGAGCTGAAAAACAACATTAAAAATGCCTGGTGGAAAAGATTCATTCAGGAACAGCCTGAAAACGTCGGCATTCAGAGTGCGATTTTGATGAATCCACAAGTCTGGGTGGCTTCTGGCCATGTCGGCGGTTTTTCTGACCCGCTGATGGACTGCAAAGAATGCAAAACCAGATTCCGTGCCGATACCTTAATTGAAGAGGCAACGGATGGCCAAGTCGTACCTGCTGGCTGGACCAACCAGGAAATGGAAACTTACATTGACGAACACGATATCGTCTGCCCCAACTGCGGCAAGAAAAACTTTACACCAATCCGTCAGTTCAACCTGATGTTCAAAACCTTCCAGGGGGTTACTGAAGAAGCGAAAAACGAAATCTATCTGCGCCCGGAAACGGCTCAGGGTATTTTCGTCAACTTTAAAAATGTACAGCGCACTATGCGTAAAAAGCTGCCATTTGGCGTCGGACAGATTGGTAAATCTTTCCGTAACGAAATCACTCCGGGCAACTTCATTTTCAGAACTCGTGAATTCGAACAGATGGAACTGGAATTTTTCTGCAAACCAGACACCGATTTAGAATGGTTCAAAAAACTGGAAGGGATGTGTGAACAGTTCTTATATGACCTGGGCCTGCACAAAGACCGCCTGCGTTTAAGAGCCCATGAACAGGAAGAACTGGCGCACTACTCCAAGGCGACAACCGATATTGAATACCTGTTTGGCGATCCGATTGGCTGGGGCGAATTGTGGGGAATTGCTGACCGTACAGACTTTGATTTGAAATCACACCAGACAACTTCCAAACAGTCGCTGGAATACTTCGATCAGGAAACCAACTCCAAATACATTCCGTATGTCATTGAACCATCCGTTGGTGTTGAACGTCTGATTCTGGCTGTTATGTCCCAGGCTCTTGCAGAAGAAAAAATCAGCGACAAGGATACCCGCACGGTTTTACGTCTCCACCCATACCTTGCTCCTTACAAAGCGGCCATTCTGCCTTTAAGCAAAAAACTGGCTGAACCAGCTGAAGCGCTGTACCGCTCTTTAGCAAAATCGTTCAACGTGACTTACGATGATGCCCAGACCATCGGAAAACGCTATCGTCGCCAGGATGCCATTGGCACCCCATTCTGCATTACCATTGACTTTGAAACGGAAAACGATGGCTGCGTAACGGTACGGGAACGGGATTCCATGGAACAGGTTCGTCTGCCAATCACTGAACTTGAAAACTACCTGGCCCA
Source organism: uncultured Allobaculum sp. (assembly GCA_910579655.1). Classification (GTDB taxonomy): domain Bacteria; phylum Bacillota_I; class Bacilli_A; order Erysipelotrichales; family Erysipelotrichaceae; genus Allobaculum. The sequence continues at coordinate 38,424 of CAJTVE010000014.1, forward strand.
GCGTGTCAGCTTCCAGTAATTTGACTCGACTTGTCAAATGAACACATCTGGCTATTGAAATACAAAGGGGGTGCCAGGATGCGGATTCCTGAAGCAGATGTTCAGGCGATCAAGGAAAAAGCGGATATCGTTGAGATCATTTCGCAATATCTGCCCCTCGAAAAACAGGGAAAGGAATATGTCGGGGTCTGTCCTTTCCATGATGACCACTCGCCATCCATGCGGGTTTCCCCCGACAAGCAGATTTTTAAGTGCTTTGCCTGCGGAGCCGGCGGCGATGCGATCGGTTTCGTTTCGAAATATGAAAAGATTTCGTTTGTCGATGCCGTAGCCAAAGTGGCTGCCAGGATTCACTATCCTTTGCAGATTGAACAGGCAGCCCCGGCTGCCCCAGACCCAAACAAGCCACTCTATGATGCGCTGGATCTGTTTACCGCCTATGGCCGCTATGAGCTTGCCAGCAAAGACGGACAGGCAGCCAGAAATTATCTGGTTTCCCGCAAATTTAACAAACAGATCCTGGATACCTTCCAGATTGGCTATGCCCCATCGTTCAACATGGTCAGCGAGTATTTACAGGCCCGCTTTCCAAATCCAGCCCCACTAGAAAAAGTGGGACTGATTCAGGTGGGAACGGATCGGATTGTTCCTTGCTTTCATGATCGGATTCTCATTCCGATCCATGATGCCAAAGGAAATCCCGTCGGGTATACGGCAAGAATCGTTCCGCCCGGCAACAGCGGGGCAAAATATGTCAACACAAGCAACAGTGTGCTCTACCAGAAGAGCAACCTGATTTTCAACTACCATCGAGCTGCCAGAACAGCCCATAAAGCCGGGCGTGTCATCCTTTGTGAGGGAGCAATGGATGTTCTGGGCCTGGCGAAAGCTGGCATTTCTGAAGGCATTGCCAACTTAGGAACGGCCTGCACGGATGAACAGTTAAACCTGATTGCCAGATTGCGCGTTCCGGTTGTGGTTTTCTACGATCAGGATGCCGCCGGACAGAAGGCAGCGTATAAATTCGGCCGCAAAGCGATGGCTGCGGGCATCCGTTTTTCCATCGTTTCGCAAAAGGAAGCCAAAGACCCGGATGATATTTTTATCCAGAAAGGCGCCGAGGCTGTCCATCAGGCCGTTGACAATACCATTTCGTTTGCCCAGTTCTGTCTGGAGTATCTTCAGACGGAATACAACCTGGACAACTATGAAGATAAAAAACACTATGCCAGAGAAATGGAGGGCATCATCCGCGCTTCGCTTGAGCAGTTTGAACAGCCTGTTCTTTTCAGTAAACTGCAGCAGCTGACTGGATTCAGCTTTGAAGCCAATCCATCACCCCGGCGCTCGTATTCTTCCAAAAAGAGTCAGATGCGCCCTGCCATTCCTTTGCAGACTCTCCCTGCGGCTCAGGGCCGGCTTCAGGCTGAAAAAGCCGTCCTGTGGTCCATGCTCAATGATGAAAACTATATCCGGCAATACCAGAATGAAGTTGGCGTATTTGCCAATGAGGATTGCCAGAAACTGGCTTTATATATTCAAAGCGCCTATCAGAACCATCGGCAGATCGATCCGGTGGAGCTGTTTTCGATTATTGAAGAAGAAAGTGTCCGCGGCTTACTTGCGGAACTTGCGGAGTGGCCAGATTATTCTGAGTCCACACATGGTCTGTTTTCAGAATCGGTCGTCAAAATCAAATATGAATTTATCAGTCATCAGATTGACGAGCTGAACAGGAAAATGAAAACGGTTCAGAATATGAGTGATATGAAGACCCTCATGAATCAGAAAAGAGAACTGATCGCCCGCAGAAATAGCCTGAAATCACGAAAGGTGGTCTGACATGGCTGAGAATAAACTTAAATTCACTTCGGCAGACGAAGTTAAAACATATCTGAAAAACTGTGCAGAAGAAGGAAATGAAATCTCACTCGATGATCTTCCTGACATGATCTCTGATCTTCGTCTTTCGGACGAGGAAAGTGAGGATCTGCTCGAATGGATCAAAGAAGAACAGCTGTTTTCCGAGTCAGATGATGAGGAATTTGAGGATTTATCCGAAGAGATTGAGGAAGAGTCCCTGGAAGAAAACGAAGACAGTCTCGAGGGTGAAGATGAGGATGGCGTAGCCAGCCAGATTCTTGAACTCGAACGTTCGTTTTCTGAAGGGGCTAAAAATAAAACCAGTGACCCGGTCAAAATGTATCTGCGTGAAATTGGCCGGATTCCACTGTTAAATGCCGAACAGGAAAAAACGGCGGCCAAGGCCTACATGGAAGGAAGCAAAGAAGCCAAAGATCTTTTGATCAACTCCAACCTGCGTCTTGTTGTTTCTATCGCCAAAAAATATGTTGGACGCGGTCTTCCATTCCTGGATCTGATTCAGGAAGGCAACTGCGGTCTGATTAAAGCCGTTGAAAAGTTCGACTATACCAAAGGCTTTAAATTTTCTACTTATGCAACGTGGTGGATTCGCCAGTCCATCACCCGTGCAATTGCGGACCAGGCCAAAACGATCCGTATTCCGGTGCATATGACTGAAACCATCAACAAGCTGACCCGGATTCAGCGCCAGCTGATCCAGGATCTTGGGCGTGATCCTCTGCCTGAGGAAATCGCGGAAAAGATGGATGGCATGAAAGCGGAACGTGTCCGCGAAATTCAGCGGATCGCCCTGGATCCAGTCAGCCTGGAAACCCCGATTGGTGAAGAAGATGACTCTCATCTTGGTGACTTTATCGAAGATAAGACGTCCGTCTCGCCATCGGATTATACAAGCAGCCAGCTGCTCAAAGACGAAATCGCACTGGCTTTAAATACGCTGACTGCCCGTGAAGAACAGGTTCTTCAGCTGCGTTATGGTCTGCTCGATGGCAAGACCCGCACGCTTGAAGAAGTCGGCCGCGAATTTGAAGTCACTCGTGAGCGGATCCGTCAGATCGAAGCCAAAGCTCTTCGCAAACTGCGTAACCCGACCCGCTCGAAACGTCTCAAAGATTTCGTCAAACCATAAACACAAACCAGAATCATTGAAACGTAGATAGTCAGACTCTGAAAAACAGAGCCTGACTATCTTTCATTAAGCCCAAAGAGCAAACGAAAAGGAGCGGAAGAAACTGGAGATTGAGAGATTTAACCTCTCAATATGTTTCCGTTTCAATCCGTTCTCATCAAGATTGGATATGAGTACCATGGATATTTCAAAACGACTGAAGAAAATTGCTTCTTTGGCAGACGAAAGCGTGATCGCGGATATTGGATGCGATCACGCTCTTGTTTGTATTGAAGCCTTAAACCAACACCACGTACAAAAAGCATACGCCTGCGATTTGCGTCCCGGCCCTTTAGAACAGGCCAGAATCAATATTGCCGCCCAGTCGCTGTCGGACCGTATTTTCACCCGCCTGGAAAGCGGCATTCATAATCTGCCCGATGATACCAGGCAGATTCTCATCTGCGGCATGGGCGGCCGGTTGATCGAACAGATCCTGACTGACGATCCCATTGGGGACAATGTGCAAAGCATGCTGCTCTCGCCGCACAAAGATGCTGCCCATCTGCGCCAGTTTCTGATCGAACAGGGCTGGCGGATTGAAAAAGAATGGATGGTCGAAGATGGTCATTTCTATCCGATCCTGAAAGTTGTCCGCCAGACACCAGCCGATTCACTCAGCAAGGAAAATCTGCTCAAAGACCAGGAAAGCTTGCTGCTTGGCTTTAATCCGACAGTCGACGAAGACTATCTTCGCTTTCTGGACTGGCAGACAGAACTCTGGACCAACATTGCCGCCAAGATTCCCGATCCTGCTGCCAAGCAGACTTTGCTTGACCAGATTCAGCTTGCCAATCATCGCAAAGCATCCCTGCAAGACAAGTAAGTTCTAGACCACCCAGCGCAAATACCCGGAATCTGTCTCGATTCAAATCTGTGCTGCCCTGAAAGCCAATTCAGAAAGCCCGCAAAGGCCGTCAGCCCTTTTCACCTGGCCCAAAATCCGGACGGCCTTTTTTACGGTCAGCCGCTTATGGAATAATGCCGGACGGGCATCGAAAAGATCGAAAAGCAGGCTTTGCCAAATAAAAAGCTGAAAAGTCAGGGAGGAGCAGCTAAAGACTTCGAAAGGTTCAGGGTTTAAATTGACAAGGACTGAACCTTTTGCGGTATTCTTAACATAACGTTCGGTCAAGCAACATCTCTGAAAGCTGGCCAGCGTCCCTTTATTTTGATCAGACGAAAACTAGAAGCGTGAGCGAAAAGGTTCATTGCCTTCGTATGGATTTCGTTTTATTTCGTCTGTCTGACTGGAAGCCGATAGACATTCTGGACGAAGCTTCAAAGACAGACGTTTCATTTTCAGGCCTTATGGCTTAGAAAAATTCATTTTTCAAACTCTTGATTCATTTTGAATACAGAAAGAAAGCAGGAACAAATGGCAGAACAAGTAGAAGGCGTTCTTGAAATTTTACAGGACGGTTATGGCTTTTTACGGGGCGAAAATTATCTTTCCAGCCGCAATGATATTTTCGTTTCCGCCAACCGGATTAAATCGATGCGGCTGCGCGAAGGAGACCTGATCAGCGGCAGACTCAGCAGCCGGATTGAGGAAAACAAAGCCCGTCAGCTTGAACAGGTCGATACCGTCAATGGCAAACCGATTCTCGAGTCGCTCCACCGCAAAAACTTTGAAAAATTGACTCCAATCTATCCGACCGAAAAGCTGAAAATGGAAACAGACTCTTCCAATATGGCCGGCCGGATGATCGATCTGCTCTGTCCGATCGGTAAAGGGCAGCGCGGTCTGATTATTTCTCCTCCAAAAGCAGGAAAAACAACTCTGCTTAAATCCATTGCGCATTCCATTCAGGTCAATCATCCCGATGTCCATCTGATCATTCTTTTAATTGATGAGCGTCCTGAAGAAGTTACAGATATCAAAGACACTGTCATTGATCACAATGTTGAAGTCGTCTATTCCACCTTTGATGAAGAGCCAGAACATCATCGCCGGGTGGCTGAAATGGCGATTGAACGAGCCAAGGCACTGGTCGAAATGGGCGGCGATGTGGTCGTTTTGTTAGATTCCATCACCCGTCTGGCCCGTACCTACAACTTACTCGTGCCAAACTCCGGAAAAATCCTTTCCGGTGGTCTGGATCCAACCTCACTCTATTACCCAAAACACTTCTTTGGCGCAGCCCGTAACATCCGTGAGGGTGGCTCGCTGACCATTCTGGCCACCGCACTGGTGGATACGGGAAGCCGCATGGATGAAGTTATCTTCGAAGAATTCAAGGGAACTGGCAATATGGAACTTGTCCTCTCAAGAGACTTGGCCTTCCAGCGGGTTTTCCCGGCAATTGATATCTTGCGTTCAGGCACCCGTAAAGATGATCTGTTACTGACCAAAGGCGAAACCGAAGCGGCCAATATGATTCGGGCCCATGCCAAAGCTGCTGAAGAACAGGCAACGGAGGATGTCATTAAATCCTTCAAAGTCTGTGCCAGCAACGAAGCGCTGGTCGATCTGCTCACTGAGCCGGCTGCAAATCGTTCTAAACATTCGTAAGTTTCAACAGGGCTTGAATTGGATTGAATTGTGTGAAATTCGATATTTTGCATGAAAGTACGAATGTGAATTTGAAACCGAAGCCGATCAAAGACCGGACAGAAAGCCATCTATCTTTCTGTCCGGTCTTTGTCTGTTTCCAGGTTCCTGGAAAATGGTCTTGTCCAGAGCAGGCAGAAGTGAAACAATGAAAATGTCTATACATTTAGTGCTTCTCATGGCGGGGATGGCAGATTGATCCGAAAGGGATGGAAATTGCTCTGCTCGATCTGGAAGCCAAATACCACATACCAGTCATAGTCGTTGAAAATGGCTATGGGGCAAAAGATGAGCTGGTCGATGGAAAGATCGAAGATGACTATCGCATTGAATATATGAAAGATCACTTACAGTCTCTAAAAAATGCTGCAGCCAAAGGCGTTGATATCCGTGGATATCTGATGTGGGCGCCGATCGATATTCTCTCGTCTCATGCCGATATGGAGAAACGGGATGGCGTCATCTATGTCAATCGCGATAATCAGGATCTCAAAGATCTGAAGCGAATCCCCAAAAAATCGTTTGCCTGGTATCAGAAGGTGATTGCCTCCAATGGCGAAGAACTCTGATGAAACCTGACCAAATCAGATGAAAACCCGCAGAAGATTTCAATGAAAGATTGAAGTGCTTCTGCGGGTTTTCGTCGCGAAAGCAAAAGGATTGAAATTTGTACGAACAGTCTGAGGATCCAGTCCGAATTTGGATCAGCTCTGGAAGGTTTTGATCTTTTCGATGATCTGGTCTTTAAGATAGGCGGGTGTGCTCGCACCAGAGGTAATGGCTGCTTTTTTGACACCTTCCAGCTCTTCCATTTGCAGCTGGCTTTCGGATTCGATCTGTAAGATCCGGGGAATGCCAGCCGCTTTGCCTGTCTGAGCCAGGCGGTTGGTGTTGTTGCTTTGTGGATCGCCAACGACGATCAGCAGATCAATGTTCTGATTTTGCAGATCGAGGACCGCTTTCTGGCGCACCCGGGTGGCATTGCAAATTTCGCTGCAAAATTCGGCCTGTGGATAGCGCTGGCGAATATGTTCGAATAAGGCTTCCAGATCGAGAACGGACATGGTGGTCTGGTTGGTGACAAAAATTTTTCCTTCCAGGTTTTCTGGAAGATCCTCAATGGTTTCAATCAGATAGATGCCTTCATGGCCATAAACTGCGCCTTCAGCTTCCGGATGGCCTTTTTTTCCAATATATAAAATCGTATCCCCTTCACTCTGCCGGCGGGCGATCAGTTTCTGGGTGGCCAGAACAAAAGGGCAGGAAGCATCGACAATATGCAGACCTTTTTTCTGGGCTTTCTGGCGGACTGCATCCGAGACGCCGTGGGCAGTGAAGACTACGGTTCCCTGATGGATTTCGTCGAGCAGTTCCAGCCGGTTTTTGCCTTTGGCCTCCAGAACTTCCAGACCTTGTTTTTTTAAGGCATCGTTGACATAGGCGTTATGAACCAGCGAGCCTAAAACTGTGACGGGTTTTGGACAGTCGGAATGCAGAGTTTCCTGTGCTTTATCAATGGCTTTTGCGACGCCCTTGCAAAAGCCCTGCACCGGGACATCAATAATTTCAATCATATCGTTACCTCTTTTCGTTTTTCTGATCAGAATGGAGAAATTTTCTTTCCTTACGATGAATCTGACCTGAATCAGAATGGATCTGAGTTTTTGAATGGAAATCAATTCAGAAGCAATTCTGAAAATCTTGAAGCGTCACATCTTGAAGCGTCGGGGATGACAGATAAATTGAGCGGTTGATTGAGTTTGGTTAGTTTGGCGGATGGTGCTTGTTGGACTGAAATCCGTCTGATCCTTTGCTCCGCTCAGTCTTTCCTGAAATCAATCGAGGATTTTGGCGGTACAATCAAAGCTCAGGAGATCTTTTGATCTTTATGCTCTGATTGTTCTGCCTTCCCTGTGGTCCATCCGTTAACGTTTCGATCAATTTTAAGATAGATTTTTCTGTCCGGCCTATCAATTGAACCGAAAGATTCGGTATGCCACAATAACTGAAAGAGGTGTTTTTTAGTGAATCGTATTGAAGAAATGATGAATGTCGAGGGGTTTAAGACCCTGACTCCGATACAGGAAGCGGTTGTGAACCGTAAAAACAAAACGCGTGACCTCATTGGTATTTCCACGACTGGTTCAGGGAAATCGCATGCGTTTTTCATGCCGATTTTTGACATGATCGATCCAGAACTCGATAAAGTTCAGGCTGTTATTTCTGTTCCAACCCGTGAACTGGCCTGGCAGCTGTATGAACGCTCCAAAAAGCTGGCTGACCATTTTGGCGTAAGAGTCCGTCTGGTTGTCGGCGGCACGGAAAAGAAAGAAGGCGGTCTGACTCCACAGATCGTGATCGGCACGCCTGGCCGTATGAAAGACCAGTTTCTTGAAGACAAGACATTGCGGCTGGATACGGCTCAGATCATGGTGATTGATGAAGCTGATATGACCCTGGAATTCGGCTTTCTGGAAGATGTCGATGCTATTCTTTCGCATATGTCCCAAGATGTTACTGTTATGGTCTTCTCTGCAACCATTCCAGATCTGCTCCAGCCATTCCTGAAGAAATATCTGACCAGCCCGGAACTCATCCGGATTGGCAGTGATGATGAATTTGCGGCAGATATCCAGCATTATCTCGTTCCCATCAAGCACAAAACCATGTCGGAACGTGTCATTGATGTTTTAGGGGCCATCAACCCCTATGTCTGCCTGATTTTTGCCAACTCTAACCAGGAAGCGGCCCGCATTGCCAAAGATATGCGCAATGCCGGTTATGATCTGGTTGAACTGCATGGTGATCTGGAAGCGCGTGAGCGCTCCCGGGCGATCCGTCAGATCCAGTCACAGAAAAAGAGCTATATCGTAGCCAGTGATATTGCTTCGCGCGGAATTGACCTGGAAGGAATCACGCATGTCATTTCGTGTGGTTTCCCGAAAGATCTGCGTTTCTATCAGCACCGTTCGGGCCGTACGGGACGCGCTGGACGTGATGGTCTTGCGGTTGCGATCTATTCGCCAAAAGATGCCAATGCGATTGCTTCTTTGAAAAAACAGGGCATTGAATTCAAGGAAATGGATATCAAAGGCAAAGAATTCGTTCCAATTGTTGACCGTACAAAACGTCCGAAATCCAATCAGACCATGACGGCTGAAATGGGCAAGATCCTGCATAAATCCAAGTCCAAAGTAAAACCGAACTATAAGAAAAAACGCAATGAAGCCATGGAACGGGCACGTCATAAAGCCAAACGCGCTCTCATCCGTAAGGAAATTCAGGAACAGAAACGGGAACGCGCCAAAGCAAAACAGCGCGCCAAGAACGAACGATGAGATATCTTGGCTGTCACGTTGGCATGAAAGCACCCCGGTATTTTGAGGGCTCGATTGCCGAAGCATTATCCTATGGGGCGGATGCCTGCATGATTTATACCGGTGCCCCACAGAACTCCAAACGAAAACCCATTGAAGAGATGCATATTGAGCAGGGGATCAAACTGTATCAGGATGCGGGATGGCAGGCTTTTCAGATTGTTGTCCATGCGCCCTATATCATCAATCTGGCCAATTCCATCAAAGAAGACACCGCCTATTTCGGCCGGGACTTTCTCAAGGAAGAACTGCGCCGGACTGCTGCCATTGGGTCTCACTATCTTGTTTTACATCCTGGTTCCCATTTAAAAGCAGGTGTAGAAACCGGAGTGGAATGGATTGTCAATGGCCTTAATGACGTGCTGGATCAGGATGACAGTCAGGTCATCATCTGCCTGGAAAGCATGGCTGGCAAAGGCAGTGAAGTGGGCCAGACCTTCGAAGAACTGGCCAGAATCATCCAGGGTGTCCATCGCTCCGATCGGATTGGGGTCTGCCTGGATACTTGTCATCTGCATGATGCCGGTTATGATCTGGATGACTTTGATGCTTTGATGGATGAGTTCGATCACAAGATTGGTCTGGACAGACTGAAAGTCTTCCATATTAATGACTCCAAAAATATCAGAGGCTCCCATAAGGACCGTCATGAAAATATCGGGAAGGGCAACATTGGCTTTGAAACTCTGGCCCGTATTGTTCATGATTCCAGACTGGAAGATGTGATCAAAATTCTGGAAACACCCTATATTGAGGATCAGCCGCCTTATCAGGATGAAATCAATCGGCTGCGCGCCTGGAATCCAGAAGATCAGTAAAAACTGCCCAAAAAGATCGTGCTGCATAGCAGGGAGCACTTAAGCTTCAGCATCCTGTTGCAGCCCGGTCTTTTTTCCTTGAAAACAGTGCCGATCCATCCACCGCTTTTATTTTGGCATGTAGCTGCAAGCCATGCTGTTTCTTTGGAGAAGAAGCGCAGCAGGAAGAGGACGTCTGTAAAGTGAGAAGAGATCTGTCAAAAGTGGATTTACAGCATCGTCCAGACAGTAAAGGCGGTCTCATCTGAATCGGAATGGAAAGAAGTCTGAAAAAAACGAATCGAAATTCCGGTAAAAATTTGGGAATAGAATATTTTTTGACGCGATGTTTGAAAAAACATCAGCCAAAAATGAACGCTCTTTTTAAGATGGAAAATCGAAATTTGTTTTTCACTTTGTTTGCAGCGATAGATAAAGCAGAAAATGGATCAGATTTCTGTAAGAAATAAAATTCATGCAAAAGAGGCTGCGTTGCGGCAAGGCGGCTTTCAAGGTATAATTCAAACGATGTTTCTTTGCCTGTTGAAAGTGATTCATTTCTAGCCAAAGAGTACATAAAGAAAGGAAGTTGCTTTGAAAAAATTCACAAAGAGCGCAGCGACTCTGCTTGTGACCACTCTGGTGACTCAGAACCTTCAAGGACTCACTGTTCACGCCGCTGGATTTGACCAGCTGCATGATTCAGTGAACCTTCTGACTCTTGAATCTCTTGGAGTGAACAGTAAGCAGATCCGTACGATTAAACAGAACCTGCTCAATCAGCTGGAAGCCTATGCTGCCTTCAGCCAGGAAACTGACCTGCAGTCTCTTCGTGAGCAGGCTTTGGCCGGTCTGAGCATTTTAAGCGAATCCGCCAGTATGCTGTCCAGTCAGGAAGTCGCCTCAATTGTTTCCTGGATTGCCCAGATCCGCAGGATGGATCCAGAATTTCCGGTATTTTCGCCTGCAGATTTTCAGTCTGCTCCTCACAACTCCAATCCCATAACCAAGATCGATTGGCCAGAAATGATCAATCGAATTGGAAATCTCGTTGAATCCAAGGCACAAGCGGACAAGGAAGAAGCTCTTCGCAAAGAAGAGGAAGAAAAAAAAGCGGCTGAAAAAGCCCGGCTTGAGCAGGAACAGGCAGCTGCAGCCCAGGCCGCAGCCCGCACCGTCGTCCGTGTTCCTGTTGTCCGCCAGGTCACCTATACAACCTACACGCCAGCACCACAGCCCGCAGCTCCCGTACAAACCCCTGTTTCCAGCGGTGAATTTGAAGAGAATTCCTTTGAACCGATGGATGCAGCCCCAGTGCAGACGACAGATCCAGCAGGGGGTGCTGTTCAGAATTTTGAAGCTCCAGCAGCCGATCCAGTCCAGTTCAATGTAGAACCATTAACTGTTACCACGACGGATGTCACGGTTGAGCCAGCCGTTGCCACAACAGGCTATGACTATACAGATATTCAGGTTGATCCGGTTGCCTATAGTGAACCCGAACCGATCGCTTACACGGATATCACCCCTGAACCAACGGGTATGGCTTCAGCTGAAGTCGAAGAGATGCCGCCGGCCTATGAAGAAATGGAAAATGAGCGTCCTGAGCAAACGACAACCACCACAATAGTCGTTGAACAGGAAGTCGTCCCTGCACCCGTTGAGACGCCAGCTCCTTCCGTACAGACACCATCCACTTCCCAGACCGATTCAGCTGGAACCTCATCCAGTACGAACTCAGCAGCAGAATCTGACTCAACAGCATCGGATTCGTCTGCTTCCTCAAATTCATCCAGTTCCTCGAACTCAAGTACAGACTCTCCGGATCCGTCGACCACCCAGCCATCGGTTTCTGTTCCGATTACCGGCGGGGTCGAAGAACTGGAAGATCAGTTTGAAGAACTGCCGGATGGCAGCGGCTCGACAGCTGATAAACCCGATCAGGCGCTGCCAGATCAAAAGGATGATCCAGCTGCCGATGAACCCAATATCGGAAGTTCACCAGATGAGTTCCCACAGCCGGGGGATTCTTTTACGCCAGTGGATACGCCAGACATAGATGTCACTTTACCAGGACTGCCCTTTGAGTCTGTGGATGGAGAGCTGGTCTATACCGGCCCGGCTTCTCCTTCGAAAAACGATTTTATCCAGACGGACTTACCGATCTCGACGACTTATGTTACGTCTGTATCGAATACCTCTTTGATCAGTGTGCGCAAGCTGTCCAAGAAGATCAACTATCGTCTGAAAGTTGAAAAGATGGGAACCATCAATCTGCTTCCAGATTTCAAAGACTCCAGATCCTGGAAGCTTTCCGGCTCGCCGTACAACGTTCCCTCTCTGTGGGGACAGTGTACCTGGTTTGCCTGGGGTCGTTTCTATGAACTGTATGGCTTCTCGCCACGCTTTTATGGCAATGGCTATGAATGCGTAGACCAGCTGCTTGCAGTACATGGCGATAAGTTCAAACGATCTAAAAAACCGGCGTCCGGGGCTGTGTTCTCGTCTGACTATGCCCATAACCATGTCGGGATTGTTCTGGACTACGACGAAGAAAAAGACCTGTTAACGATTCAGGAAGCCAACCTGGACGGTGTTTCCAACCCCGTCTGGGAAGATGCGATTGAAGATTATCGGACAATCCGTCTGACTTCCGCCCAGATGCGGGCTTTATATGGAGACGTGGTCTACGCCGTTCCTCGTTCGGACACGAAGTTTGTAACGACTTCTTCTTCCAGCCCGAAGAAAGAAGAGAAGCAGGAATCCGGATCCATCAGTGAAGGCCTGAAGAGTCTGAAGGCTCTTGCCAAGGAAAAGGTCAAAGAGAAAGTATTCGTGAGCTTTGATCCAGTCACTCCATCCAAAGAGGATTCTTCAACAGCAGATTCCTCTGCCAATTCGTCGAAAAACGACTTCACAACGGGCGATGAATTTGATACATTTGAAGACTTTGATTGATTTCATTCGATTCCATTTGGATGAAAGATCTGTTTCAATTCATGAATCCAATAAAAAAGACCAGATCCTGAAAGACTACAGGATCTGGTCTTTTTCTTTAAAGTTGATTCTTCAAAATCAAAGAGCCAGTTCAATCAGCTGGACGATATAGCCGCAGATCAGCGAAGGGATCCACATCAACAGCAGAATTTTCCATAATTGCTTACGGTCTGGATCATACTGGAACAGGGCAACCAGACCAAGACCGGCATTGGTCATCAGACCAGCAAGCAGTGAACCAAAGGTTAAGGCATGGCTTGCAAATAACTGGCACAAAACAACAGTTGCCGCACAGTTTGGGATAAAGCCAAACAGGGAAGCAAACAATGGCTGATAGACTTCACTGGTCTGTAAGAAGGCAGCCAGGTTTTCTTCGCCAATCAGCCCGGTGAGGATATTCATCACGACCGAAAAACCAAAGATAAACAGATAAATCTTTCCAGTTCTTAAAAGAGCCGAAAGCCAGACTGGATATTGTGGGTAGCAGCAGGAACACGAAGGTGCATTCTGCATTTCCAGATTGTCTTCAATCTGTTCATCCTCCTGCTCTTCTTCATCCAGTTCCTCTTCGTCTTCAAGTTCATTGAAGCTGATGATTTTCTGGTTCCGGACAACAAAATGGTCAATGAGCCAGCCAACCGTCGCGGCCAGAACAAATTTCAGCACCAGCAGCACACCCAGGGAAGGAAGCAACCGGGGTTCGGAAATCAGAATCGGAACGGCTTCATCACTGGTGGCCAGAAAAACCGCAATCATCGTACCTAAGGTAATATTGCGGCTGACATAGAGCATGGCAGCCAGAATGGAAAATCCGCACTGCGGAATCAGTCCTAAAGCTGCGCCAAACAAAGGCCCATATTTCTGAAGATTCCAGAAAAAGGAGTCGTTGTTATCTGTTTTGCGCTGAAAAGAATCCAGAAACAGATACACCACATACAGGATGGGCAGCATCAGCCAGGTATCTTTCAGAGCATCAAGTAAACTTTCTAATATCAATTCCATGATTTCTGTTATAACACGAATCTCTCATCTTTTTGGTTTCAAGCTCATCTAACCATCTTTTCGAGTCTTTCTTCATTTCTATCTTTCCGGTCGTTTCTGTTATTTTCTTCGCAAACCAGCCAGAGCCATGGGCGAAGGCCAGTTCTTCTTCCTGTATGTGTTGGCGGGCTGAGGACTGACCATAATCAGATTCAGACGCCATATATTTGAAAATCAGATGTGATCTCAAATTCTGTGAAATTCTGTATACCTTTAACATCCGTTTTAGGCTTATCTTCTATTCTTCAGATATGGAAACATTTGTTAGAAAAGAAATGAAATACATGATCACCGATCAGCAGAAGCAACAATTGCTTGAACGGCTTCAATCAAAGATTGAACCCGACTTCTATTTTGACTGCACGATCTATTCGATCTATTTCGATACCAGGCAGCTTGATTTATTGCGCCATTGTGAAGGAAAACCGGGATTCAAGCAGAAAATTCGCCTGCGCTCTTATAAACCCGCTTATGATGCAACAACGCCTGTTTTTCTGGAGCTGAAAAAGAAAGCGGCTGGAACCAGTTTTAAGACTCGCCACGAATTCACGCTGCCAGCCCTCAAAGAATTTTTGACCTCTGGACAGGCAGTCGATCAGGCAACCCGGGAGCTGTCTTCGATGTTAAGCCGCTATGAACTGCTTCCGCAGTTTGTTTTATGCGCTCATCGCAACTGTTATCAATGGAAAGGCAGGGAAGATCTTCGCATGACCATCGATGACCGACTGACCTATCGAAGCAAGAATCTAGGTCTGTGTTCAGATGAGGAAGATGAATCCATTCTGGAAAAAGGGATGAATATTCTGGAAATAAAATGCACACAGAATGTTCCCCTCGCTTTAGCAAGAACCCTGAATGCTTTGCAGATCAAGCCGGCTTCCACTTCTAAAGCCGCACTGGCCTATGCCCGTCTGTTAGAGGCTGAAAAACATACTCAAAAACAGCTGGATTCAGATGCCCAGCCGGTCAGCCATCCTCAGTCTGAACGCCTGGCTTTAAAAAGAGGACTTAAAAGAAGAACAGTCCAGTCAGGATCATCAGTTTCCAGCGTTTTGTCCGCGTAAATCTGGGGAACTCCAATCAGGCCTTTTTCCAGGGCCAAAACCCTGAAGAAATCCTGCACCAGCAGGAAATTCAATCGATAAAACATGGATGCATCCAGTAAATCAACAATCCAGCAAAACCAAATAAAACCAACCTCAGACATACGTGACCAAACAGAAACCAGTCACAAAACAGAAACCATTAGAAAGGCAGGTTGTATGACCGAATTATTAACAACGAATATTTATCTTCAGATCCTCATGGCTTTTGGATTTGGCCTGATCTGTTATGCGGTAAACGCATATTGCTTCAAACCCGGAAAGTCTTTGCTGCTTTCTTCCTTGCTTCTTCCACCTGTTGTGTGTGTGGCATTAATGGCTGTCAATGGTTCCATTGGCGCCTCGATTGCAGTTCTTGGCGTTTTTGGCCTGGTGCGCTTTCGCTCGCTGCCAGGAACGGGCCAGGATCTGATTTGCGTCCTGTATGCGATGGTGATGGGATTGCTTGCCGCCGGTGGTGTTGCGTTTTCGATCATGATTTCGGGATGCCTTTTAAGTGCGATCGTGACCGGCAGTGCGCTGTGGCTTAACCATCGCCCAGAAGAGATGGAAATCCATATTGTCGTTCCGGAGGATGATCCAGCGGAAAATGAATACATGCGAATTCTTCATACCTTTGGAAAGCAGGTCCACCTGGAGCGGATCAAAACCGCTGGTATGGGCACCCTCTATGAGTTGACCTATCGCTTTGTGTTAAAACCAAAAGCCAGCCGGACCGAACTGCTTGATGAAGTGCGCAGCCGCAACGGCAATCTCGCTGTCACATTATTAGAAAAAGCTGGCCTGGAATCATTCTAAGCCAGCTTTTTGGTCGTTCTTTCTTTTTCGACTCTTTTGTCGTTTTTATCAGTTCATTCGTTTTGGTGTTGGTGGCAAAATCCCGTGGTCGAATAAAGAGGGGACACAACTGTTACCTTATCGCGGTGAATCAAGATATTAATATTCTTATATAACTATTTTATAATTCAACTAATTGTGGATTTTTTATGGTATCATTCAAACAGGAGATGACGTTATGATCGGCCCTGAAGACTTAAGAAGAGAACGCTATACCACTGGACAAATTGGAAAACTTGTAGGGAAAAACTACCATACAATTGC
>CAJTVE010000015.1 GCA_910579655.1 uncultured Allobaculum sp.
GGGCCATACAGCCGTCCTGAAAATACAGTGATGATCGCAATCAAGTCATCTGTTAATTCCTGGGCGCCGTTTCTTTCTTCGCCCTGGTTAAGAACTACGATTTCTGTATCCATCTTTTTGGCAATGTATTCAATCAACTCAAAGCCAAAACGAAGAAGCCTGTCTTTGTGGGTAATGACAATATGGCTGATCTTTCGATCCAGTAAAAGATCGATCATTTTTAAAAGCCCCGGCTTTTTGTAGTTCATTCCAGATCCAATATCTTCAATGATTTGATATTTCCAGCCTTGCTTTTGCATATAGATTTCAACCACATCTGCTTGTCTTTCAAGGTCATCTTTTCTCTTTTTGGTTGAAACCCGGCAATAGCCAACAGCCATTCGTTCAGGAAGAGCAGGAGCTTTGCCAATGTATTGATCCATTTCTTCCTGGTCAAACATGTAGTGTCCGCCAATAGAGCGATGGGCAGGCATTCCATCTTCAATCATTTTGTACAAGGTGTGCCTGGCAACCCCAAGGTATTTGCAGGCTTGTGACGTCTTCATTCTTATGAATTTATAATAACACATCTATATTCATTATGGACTGCTTTTTCCTTAAAAACCCAATATAACAAACTGTTAAAATCCGTCCAGCTTCTTTTTGGTCTTGTTCTTTCTGATCAGCCCGATCAAACTGTTTTTGAAAAAATTTTGTTTTTGAAAGAGTTTGGCTTTTGGATATACTTTTTCTGTTTCCATCCGCAAAGACTTGCGGATCAACGGATCCGAAGGTCATGGTCCTGTATATGACCAGCTGATCCTGTTCTCGACTTCTCAGGGAGGTTTCCATGTCAAAAATCACGAAAAATGCCTTAAGCGCATCACTGAAGAAACTTCTTCTTCAAAAGCCGTTCGACAAAATTACCGTTACGGATATTACCGAAGACTGTGGGCTGAACCGCATGACTTTTTATTATCACTTCCAGGATATTTATGATCTGCTGGAATGGACCTGTCAGGAAGAAGCACGCAAATATCTGAAAAACAAAAATACCTATGAGACCTGGCAGGAAGGCTATCTCAATATTTTTTATGGAGTGCTCGACAACAAGGAATTCGTGCTCAATGTCTATCACTCGGTTCGCCGCGAGAATATCGAACAATACCTCAACCGGGTGGTTAACGATCTGCTGCTTGAGGTCGTGGAAGAAAGAGCCGCCAAT
Organism: uncultured Allobaculum sp.; assembly: GCA_910579655.1. GTDB lineage: Bacteria > Bacillota_I > Bacilli_A > Erysipelotrichales > Erysipelotrichaceae > Allobaculum. Next base: position 1,205 of record CAJTVE010000015.1, read on the forward strand.
ATGACGGTGCGCGAAAAGGACAAGATTTTTATTGCTGAGTTCTACCAGTATTCCTTTGTGGGCACCATGCTCGAATGGATCGCAACCGGGATGAAAGAGAAGCCCGAATACATTGTGGAACGAACCAGCACGCTGATTCGCGGCTCCATCACCAAAGCGCTTGAAGCCTTTCGAACTGATCGTTCCCCTTCAAATAAAGCCTTTTAAGCCAGAACTTCTCGTTTCCGGTTTTTGTTTTTTTTACACTTTGGCCTCAGTGATAAAAATCTGATCACCCGGCGCCGGCTGTTTATATCCCATCCTTTAAAATCCTTGTATGCTACAACCATCAAGAACAAAACCAGTCTTCAAAGCACACTCCACTCACTCCTGGTCGACCAAGCGCCTGAATTTTTGCAAACAGGCCGATCGGATGAGGTCTTCTCAAAGAGGAATCGCTGCGAAGACTCTGTTCAAAGAATTGTCTGATTCAAGGAGGACTCTATGTACTATTCAAGTGGTAACTATGAAGCTTTCGCCCGTCCGGAAAAACCGGAAGGCATTGATGAAAAATCCGCATATTTTGTCGGCACTGGACTTGCTGCTCTGACAGCCGGATGCTTTTTAATCCGTGATGGTCAGATGCCTGGAAATCATCTGCATTTCTTCGAGCGCGACCCACAGGCTGGCGGCGGCTGTGATGGCTGGTACTATCCAGGAAATGGTTATGTCATGCGCGGCGGCCGCGAGATGGATAACCATTTCGAAGTCATGTGGGATCTGTTCCGTTCTATTCCAAGCATCGAAACCGATGGCGTCAGTGTTCTGGATGAATATTACTGGCTCAACAAAAAAGACCCTAACTTCTCCTTATGCCGCGTGACTGAAAAACAGGGTGAAGATGCGCATACCGATGGCAAGTTTGGTGTCAGCGATAAAGGCTGCATGGAACTGATGAAATTCTTCATGACTCCAGATGAAGAACTCGAGGACAAACGCATCACCGACTTCTTCGATGAAGAAGTTCTCGATACCAACTTCTGGCTCTACTGGCGTACCATGTTCGCGTTCTACAACTGCAACTCCGCTCTGGAAATGAAACGCTATATGACTCGTTTCATCCACCATATTGACGGTCTGCCAACCCTGAGCGCCTTACGTTTCACCAAATACAACCAGTACGAATCCATGATTCTGCCAATGCAGAAGTATCTGGAAGACCATGGAGCCCAGTTCCACTTCAATACAGAAGTTCTGGATGTAAACTTTGACATTCAGCCTGATGGTAAAAAACGGGCTGTAAGTGTTGTCTTACGTCACGATGGGACAGACTCCACGCTCGATCTGGGTGAAAACGACTATCTGCTCATTACATTAGGAAGCAACGTTGAAAACTCTTCGATCGGCGGACAGGATAAAGTCTGCGAATACTTGCCAGAAATCAAAGAAGGCGGATCCTTCGATCTGTGGCGCCGGATTGCCGCTCAGGATCCAAGTTTCGGTCATCCTGAAAAGTTCTACTCGCATCCAGAAGAATGCAAATGGATGGGCGTTACGGTCAATACTCTTGATGACAAGATTCTGCCTTACATCGAAAAGATCACCAAACGTGATCCATTATCCGGCAAAGTCGTTACCGGCGGCATCGTCACTGCCAAAGACTCTGGCTGGCTGATGTCCTGGACAATCAACCGTCAGCCTCAGTTCCATTCCCAGCCAAAAAACCAGGTTCTTGTCTGGCTGTATGGTCTGACTCCAGATGAAAAAGGTGACTTTATCAAGAAGCCAATGGGTGAATGCACCGGTAAAGAAATCTGTGAAGAATGGCTCTACCACATTGGTGTGCCAGAAGATCAGATTGAAGATCTCGCCACCAACTCGGCCAACACCATTCCAGTCATGATGCCATTTGCCTCCTCTTACTTCATGCCGCGTGCCAAAGGAGATCGTCCGGCGGTTGTGCCAGAAGGGGCTGAAAACTTCGCCTTCCTGGGTGAATTCGTCGAAACACCAAGAGACACTGTCTTCACAACTGAATACGCAATGCGTACAGGCATGGAAGCTGTCTATACGTTATTCAATATCGACCGTGGTGTTCCAGAAGTCTGGGGCAGCCAGTACGATATCCGTGACCTGCTCAAAGCAGCTGTCAGTCTGCGCGACGGTCGTCCATTAAGCGAGATGCACTTCAACTGGATCGAAAAACTCGAACTGCATAAAGTGCTCAGCCTGATCAAGAATACTGATGTTGAAAAACTGCTCCAGGCCTACCACGTACTTTAAGCCTCAAATTTCATTTTGGGATTCTCTTCTCATTTTGCCAATCGTGCCTCGTCTTCGGACGAGGTTTTTTGTCTGTTCATTGGTTTGTCTGTTCATCTGATCAAAGCCGGAGTCTGGATGCACCTCTTCTTGTCCATTCGCCTGTTGTCCTGTTTTCATATCTGCCAATAAGAAAGCCCTGACTCAACGAACCAGGGCTTGTTTGACAAAAGATATTGAAAGAAAGGTTAAAGGCCAGATCAGACAGACAACTGTTTGTCTGTTTCCAGATCATGGACCTCAAGATAAATCGGCAAAGTCTTTCGGGCCAGAATACACAGCCCCGCAACTGGAGCCAGTCCGGCCAAAAGTTTTTTGGCAATCAGAAAAACCATGGACGAAAACATTTCTTCCGGGCAGATCACAATCATAAAATCCGTTGCTGGATCGAGCAGCCAGTCCATATTTCCCGGGAAGACGATCGTATGAAACCAAGTCCAGAAGCCGGTAAAATCAATGAACCACCAGAAGCCAAAGAAAACCAGCACGACCGCAAAGCAGGCCAGACCATCGAGCAGCCCCTGCATCAGATCATACAGACCTGCCAATTTGTTTCTGGCCAGAAGGCCAATGGCGGCAAGGATGCATAAGATCCAGGAGATCACCATCACCCAATACGCTCGCTGCCACAGGGTGCGGACATCCTTCATATGGCGGATTTCCTTGGTGTTGAAGGTCGGCTGGACCTGATTTTTCCAGGTGATTGTACCGTTGAGATCATCGCGCTTTCCTTCAACGAAATCGGTCATCATGAAAATCGAATTTTCCAGATCGGATGAACTGATAGCTTCCCTTTCGGCCAGATGAATCCGCTCATACAGGTCCAGATAGAACTGGTGATCGAAAACAACCGAGCTTACGCAAGACAACAGCATGGCTACCAGAAAGAAAATGCCAAACTGAAACGACAGAATTCGATTGAGTTTCATTCTCTCTCTGCCTTACTCAACGCTGACCAGCGAAGCGCTGTTGACATGGTCGAGTTTTTTGAGCAGGGCCACCAGATCTTCAACATTGCCGGGAAGATCCGTAATGTCCAGTGTCAAAACGACATTGGAAACCCGGTTGATCGGAATGGTCTGGTTGATGGCCAGAACGTTGCAGTTGAGCTGCGCGATCCGTGTCAGAATCATCGACAGGACACCCTTTTCATCATGGATGACCAGTGTGATGATGGCTTTGCGGCTTGTATTTTCCGCTTCAAAAGGGAAAATGCTGTCTTTATATTTGTAAAAAGTTCCACGGGAAATGCCGACCATTTTGACGGCTTCACAGATTCTTCTTGTTTTGCCGGTACGCAGAAGATTCTGCGCTTCGACCACTTTTTCAATGACATCCGGAAGAATATCGGAACTGACCAGATAATACTTATCCATAGGTGACCTCCGCGCCCTGATCACTGACTTTACACAGGCGCAGTTTCAGATGGCTGTCCATCTCTTCAAGAACTTCGCGGCAGGCTAAGTAGTGCTGCAGGTTGCGAAGCAGATCTTCATTCTGACTGACAAAGGCCATAGTGGGTCCAGATCCAGAGATCCAGAAGGGAATCCTGTCTTTTCTGGCAAGAGCGTAAAGGTCAGGATAATCCTTGATCAGTTTGCTTCGGCTTGGTTCATGGAGAACATCCACGCAGGCTTCATACAACAGGTTTTCATCCCCATGTACCCAGGCATATTCAAACAACAGCGCATGTCCCACCTGCTTCGCTGCATCCTGCAGCGAAATGGAAGATGGCAGCACTTTGCGGGCTTCTTTGGTGCTCACTTCATAATCGGGGATCACAACGAGAACATGCCAGCCATGTGCTCCTAAATCAACAGGCAGAATTTCCTGATTTCCATCCTTCGTATTGCCTGTGGAAATACAGGAACATAACCCACCGCGCAAAGCTGGAGCAACGTTGTCGGGGTGTCCTTCAATCTGAGTAGCCAGATCAAGTTTTTGCCGATCATCCAGATGCAGATCCAAAAGCGCATCAGCACCTAAAATCCCGGCTGCAATGCACTGGGAGGAGGATCCAAGGCCTCTGGCAAATGGGATATCCGAGTCAATATGGATATGCACCCCTGGAACTTCGACTTGGCAGGCTTTGCACGTATACACAAAGGACTGATACACCAGGTTATCTTCACCGGCATATTTTGCCGGACAGCCAGTAATTTTCAGGGTTTCGGCCGGTTCAAAGGAAATCTCTGATTTCCAGTCCAGCGCAAGGCCCAGGCAGTCAAAGCCAATCGAACAGTTGGCACTGGTTGCCGGAGTCCGGACGGTGATCATTGAAAGATCTCCAGTGCCTTGGCGGCTACGGATTCTTTCATCTCTTCGGGAGCGATCACAGCATCGTGAAGAATCGGGGCATTCTGCAAAGCAGCAAGCGGTGCCGGGATCGGATCGTCATGCATGGCCGATAACTGTTCCATGGCTTTCCATGGATCTTCCTGACTGATTCCAAGGGCCTCGAGAACATCCTGGGTAAATTTATATGGGGAGGCTGTTGCCAGCGCGATCACTGGAACCTTCGAGTCTTTTCTGGCTTCTTTGGCTAAGGCGTAGGCAGCTGCCGTATGGGGATCGAGCACATAGCCGGTTGCATCATAGGTGTCTTTGATGGTTTTTCTGAGGGCTTCATCATCGTAATAGCCGCCTTTAAACATTGACTGAATGATTTCTTTGGTCTGCTTGTCGAGTTCATAGAAACCTTTTGTTGCCAGATCATTCATCCAGCCGGCTACTTTGTCTGTCTCTTTACCCGAAGCATAGTAAAGCAGGCGTTCCAGATTGGAAGAAATCAGAATATCCATGCTTGGCGAGATCGTCTGAATAAATGGACGGTTGCGATCATAGACGCCAGTCTTTAAGAAATCAGTCAGAACGTTGTTGGCATTGCTGGCCACATAAAATTTTTCAACGGGCAGTCCCATCAGCGAAGCATAATAACCGGCCAAGACATCGCCAAAGTTGCCGGTGGGCACCGAAAAGGAAACAGAATCACCAATGGCAATCTTGCCTTTGCAGACAAGCTGACGATACGCATCAAAGTAGTAAACAATCTGCGGAATCAGCCGGCCGATATTGATCGAGTTCGCGCTGGAAAGAACAATCTGCTCTCTGGCCAGACGCTCACGCAACTCTTCATCTAAAAACAGTTTTTTTACCATGCTCTGGGCATCATCGAAGTTGCCCTGAACGCCAAAGACCCGAACATTTTTGCCAGGCTGGCTGGCCATCTGTTTTTGCTGGACCGCTGAAACTTTACCATCCGGGTAGAAGACGCAGATTCCGGTATGGTCGACATCCTGGAAGCCAGACATGGCCGCCTTGCCGGTATCGCCGCTGGTTGCGGTCAGAATCAATGCTTTTTTATTGGTGGCCGCCAGCGCCTTGGATAAAAACCAGGGCAGGATCGTCAGCGCCACATCTTTAAATGCGCTGGTTGGTCCTCTGAACAGTTCAAGAACCTCAACATCCCCTACCGTTGCCAGCGGGGTAATCGTGTCGGGCTGGTCGACTTTAAATGTATGAGAATAAGCATTGTCTATGCACTCCTCCAGCTCTTGTTGGCTGTAGCCGGAAAGAAGCCGGTTAAAGACCATGCTGGCAATGCCTTTGTAATCAGATTTGCACACTTCATTTAAATCCAGTTTTTCTTCACCGAGATTTGGCCAGACGTACAATCCGCCATCTGGTGAAATCCCCTGGAGAACAGCCGCTTTGGCTTCAATTCCATGGGTATTCTGTCTGGTTGACTGGTAATAAACTTCCATAAATTCCACTCCTTGAATTTGCACATGCCCTATGATACAATGTGCAAGTTTTAAATACAAGTGTTTTTACACAGAGAACAATTCCGGCAGGAAAACGTTGTAAAAGCGCTGAAAATTTATTGAAAACAAATGAGACAAACTGGTTTTTTCATCCAAAGCAGCCATTCTGTCTTCGAAAAGAAGACAAAAAGAACCATTCAGGGCAATTCAAGGATAAACTGTCCAGACAGACCTGACAAAAAAATCTGCCCTGAAGCGACAGAAAAATCAGGTGCTTTGCTTTGAAAAATCAGCATCAATCATGAAAAAAAACTACAAGGAGTCTATATGAACTGTGTCCTTTTAGGGTATGGAACCGTCGGCAGAAGCGTTGAAAGCCTCTGTCAGGATCATCCCGATCTCAACATGAAACATGTCTTTGTCCGACCCGCCAAGGCAGACGAACCGTACTTCACAAGCCGCGGCCAGGAAATTGTTTCCGATCCAGCCATTGATCTTGTCTTTGAATGTCTTAACGGACTGGAACCGGCCAACACCCTGATTCGCACAGCCCTTGAACAGGGCAAGACGGTGATCTCGTCCAATAAGGCTGTTATGAGCAGATATCTACCTGACTATCTTGAACTGGCCAGCCAGCATGGCGGAAAAATTGCCATTGAAGCAACTGTTGGCGGCGGCATTCCCATTCTCGATGCCCTGCTTAAACTCTCCCGCGCTGAACAATTGACTGGTTTTGAAGGGATTCTCAATGGAACGGGCAACTATATTCTCACCAGCATGGAAGCCAATGGCACTTCTTTTCAAGATGCCCTGCAAGATGCGATTGCCAAAGGCTATGCTGAAGCGGATCCGACAAACGATATCGAAGGCATTGATGTCTGGTATAAGACCCTGCTTGCCGCTTCCCTGCTCACCCATGCGCCCATTCTGGATCTTCCCAAACCGCTGGGCATCTCGAAAATCACCGATCAGGACATCGCATTGGCCAAAAAGAACGGCCGCAAAATCCGCCACATTGCCAGAATTGAGCGCCAGGGCAACCATCATGCATCCCTGATCGCTCCTGTTTTTGTACCAGAGACGGATTACTTTGCATCCGTTCAGGAAAACTACAATGCCCAGCTGGTCTATGGACCCAGCTTTGGCAAGCTTGGCTACTATGGCCAGGGCGCAGGCGGTCTTGCAACCGCGCAGGCACTGGTCGCCGATGCGCTCGATGCCGTGGATGGGCGTATGCGGCCGATCCATCTCAATCAAAGTTCCACACTCGACCAGACTCTGATCTGCACAGACTGGATTGTCCGGCCATCTGATCCGACCCTTTCCTTGCACGAAATTGAGGGATTTGAAACCGCCATCCGCTTTGACAATGCAGAAATTCCATCGCAAAAATGTCAAAAAGCCGAACGATTGGAAAGCGATTCCAAAAATAAATCCAATCTGATGATGCATCCTGACCAAAAAAGTCATACAACTTTAAACACAGATCTCTCCGGTCCGTCTGGCGCATACTGGTTGATTGCGCACAAGACACTCGACTCGCTTGAGCCCTTACGCGATCGTGATCCGGAAATGATGATAGGAGTGTGGAAAAACAAATGACCTTAAAAGTCACGAAATTTGGCGGCTCTTCAGTATCCTGCGCCAGCCAGTTTGAAAAAGTTAAAAACATTGTCTTATCCGATCCGGACCGTCGGTTCGTGGTCGTGTCCGCGCCAGGCAAGCGCAATTCCAGTGATTCCAAAATTACGGACCTGCTCTATCTGCTCGATGCCCATCGCCAGTACCATGTCGATGCGAGCAATGTCTTCAAGCTGATCAAGGAACGCTTTATCGAAATCAAAGAAAGCCTTGGCTTAAACTATCCAGTCGAACGCGAACTCGATGAAATGTATGCCCGTTTGCAGACCATGACCCAAAATGAAATCGTCTCCCGCGGTGAATACTTCTGTGCCAGACTCATGGCTGAATATCTTGGCTATCCATTTGTGGATGCAGCTGATGTCATCCGGATCAACCATGATAAAAGCATCGACTGGGATGCCACCCGTGCAAGGCTGCGTGCGGTGATGAATACGACCAGCCGCTTTGTCTTCCCTGGTTTCTATGGCCTGTCTTCCAACGACAAAATCATGGTTTTCTCTCGCGGCGGCGGAGATATCACCGGTTCGATTCTGGCCAATATTTTTGATGCCGATGTCTATGAAAACTGGACGGATGTTTCCGGCTTTCTGATGGCCGATCCCCGTGTTGTCAAAAACCCGGAACCCATTACCCACATTACTTACTCTGAACTGCGTGAGCTTTCCTATATGGGTGCTTCTGTCCTGCATGAAGAAGCAGTCTTCCCGGTCAAGGAAAGCAATATCCCGATTCACATCCTCAATACCAACCGCCCGCACGATGCCGGAACCATCATTCAGGAAACCTCGAATGTGCCCCGCAAATATCCAATCACGGGTCTGGCCGGAAAGCCTGGCTTTCTGTCGATCTATATTTACAAAAAGCACATGTCCAACGAAATCGGCTATATGCGCAAAGTCCTGTCCGTGTTAGAGCGCTTCAATGTTTCCATTGAACACATTCCAAGCGGCATTGATTCCTTTACCGTTATCGTCTCGAAAGCAGAAGTGGATGACAGCCTGTACGAAATCCTGCATGCGATCAAAAAGGAAGTCCATGCGGATGAAATCAAAGTCCAGGAACACATTGCGCTGGTTTCAACCGTTGGCAATTCCATGTCCCATCAGCCCGGTATGGCCGGCCGCTTATTTGAAGCTTTAGGCCGCGAAAGAATCAACATTCAGATGATTGCCCAGGATTCCAACGAGATCAACATCACCATCGCGGTGGATGAAAAAGATCTTTCCCGGACCATCAGCGTCATCTATGAAGAATTCGTCCACCCGGATGATTCCCAGATCCGCCCGGTTGAAGTTGAACCTTTTATCGAAGTGGTCAACGTCGCCCTTGAAACGGAATAGATCCCTCCAGCCACTCTGCTCTGTCCCTTCTGCCTTTTCCAGTCAGAAGATGGCCAGCCAGAATTGACTCAACACCACATGTTCCAATCCAAAATAATCAGATCAAAATACAAAAAACACAAAAAACGTGATGAAAAAAATCTGAGCCAGACTCAGACAAGCAAGGAGAAAAAAGAGCATGAAAACCATTGCGATTGCAGGAGCAACAGGCGCTGTCGGCCGACAGATGCTTGAATGTCTCAAAGAGCAGAAGATTGAAGGAAACGTAAAGCTTTTAGCATCGGCCCGTTCTGCCGGTAAAGAAATTGACGGTCATATCGTCGAAGAGTTGACTGAAGACTCCTTTCAGGGCGTGGATTACGTTCTGGGAGCCTGCGAAAATGATGTAACAAAAAAATGGATGCCCTGGGCTCAGAAAGCTGGATGCGTTGTTATCGACAACTCTTCTGCCTTCCGTCTGGATCCAGACGTCCCATTGGTTGTTCCTGAAATCAACGCGCAGGATATTGCCAAACACAATGGCATTATCGCCAACCCGAACTGCTCCACCATTATCGCCTTAATGGCTTTGCATGATCTTGACGATCTCTATGACATTGAATCGGTCATCTGTACAACTTTCCAGGCTGTTTCTGGTGCCGGTGTCAAAGGGATTGGGGATCTGGAGCGTGAACTGAAGGATGAAAAGGCCAAACCGGAAGCCTTTGCCTACCAGATTGCCTTTAACGTCATTCCACAGATCGGTGGTTTTGATGAAAACGGCATCACATCTGAAGAATGGAAGATGCAAAATGAAGGCCGCAAAATCCTGCACAGCCCGAAACTGAATGTGAACTGCACCTGTGTGCGCGTTCCTGTATGGCGTTCTCATTCCGAATCGATCACCGTAAAATGCAAAAAGCCAGTCGATCTGGATGTATGGCGCGAAAGACTGGCTGATTCAAAGGGGGTTGTTTTGCGCGATGATCCAGCAAACAACATCTATCCAATGCCAATTGACACCACCAATCAGGACAAGGTCTTTGTCGGCCGTATCCGCTATGATCAGGCCGATCCGGAAAAGAAAACGGTCAGTCTGTTTTGCTGCGGGGATCAGATTCGCAAAGGCGCAGCTTCCAATGCCGTGCAGATTCTTGCCTGCCTGATGGAAAAACAATAAACAAACCGAAGCTGACAGACCTTTATTGCAAAATCTGCCCGCTCCTCCGTCAAAATCATACGAGATGCCAGAATCTGGCATCTTTTTTTGCGAATTTTTTTCACTTGATCCTTTCATTCATTATTCTGAACGTGTCAAATCTATTTTTTTGCTGGAACTGACTCATTTTGTTTAAAGGCTGCGTATATGAAAGTGAAGCGTCGATTATAAGACAACGGCAACATTCAAAGCCAAGACAGGCAGAAAAACGTTTCTAAAAACAAATCTTTCTTTGCAAAAAAAGATCTGCTTTTGGAATTCTTCCTTGTAGCTGCCCAAAGGCAAAAAGAGCTGGCGATTCCTTTTGAACAGTCCAGTTCGAGTATGCTACTTGCCAGTGTGGATGAATCGTCACTTCGTTGAATCAAGTGTCTTTCAAAAAGATACAGCCAGAAAGATACAGCTGGAAAGATAAATTTGGCTTTCTAAAAAATATCTTCCGGCAAAAGAGAAGGAGAAAAAAATGAAAATCAAGGAAATTTCTCAGGGATTAGAGGCCTCTGGCTACATTCCCTCCCCTCAGATCAGCTATGCGGTGAAGTCAGCCATCGACTGCAATACACCGCTGCTGATTGAAGGAGATCCAGGTGTGGGCAAAACGCAACTGGCTAAAGCAGTTGCCCGCATGCTCAATACCGAACTGATCCGGGTGCAGTTTTATGAAGGACAGACAGCCGATAAAATCCTGTTTGACTATGACTACCAGCGGCAGCTGCTGACCATCCAGGCAATTTCTGCCTCTTTGCAGGAAACCCTCAAAAACAAGTCGATCGATGAATGTCTGCAGGCAGTGAGCGGCCTGAACTTTTACAGCGAGGACTTTCTGATCGAGCGGCCTTTACTCAAAGCCATTCGAAACAACCAGCGCTGTGTTTTGCTTCTTGACGAAGTCGATAAGGCTTCCGAAGAAATCGAATACACACTGCTCGAATTTCTGGAAGACTATTCCCTGTCGATTCCACAGCTTGGAACTGTTCATGCAGACGAAAAAACAAGACCGATTGTCATCCTGACTTCTAATCGATACCGGGAACTCTCCCAGGCTTTACGCCGCCGATGCAGTTACCTGTATATTCCGACAAAAACGAAGAGCGAAATGTTAGAAATTCTCAAAGCCAATGTTCAGGCGGATCCAGCTCTGCTTGCGGAAGTGGCCCAAGTCATGGTTGAACTGGCGAAACAATCCACCAAACTTCATCATGTTCCTTCCGTTGCTGAGGCCATTGAATGGACCAGACAAATGGTATCGGCTGTTGATGATCCCAATGTAAAACTGGCCAGTACACTCGGTGCCCTGTTCAAAGACGAAGAAGATTACCAGCGATTTGTAAAGCCCAATGGAACTTGTTCTTCAGTTTTTGATCCCTGCAGACAGATTCTGGCCAGCATGGCCCTGCAGACTGAATCTGAAGAAGAGGCATCTGGAGAAATGGGATGACACAGGCCCCTGAACAGAATGGCTTTCTGATTGAATTCTGTGACTTTCTCAACCAGAATGGGTTTTCTGTTTCCTCCAGGCAGCAACTTTCTGCTCTGGACATGATCAGTCAGGTTGAAATCGAAAACGATCAACAGACAGAAAAACAATCTGACGAGAAAAAAGACCAGAAGGAAAAAAAACAGAAAGAAAAAGACGATACACTGATCAGAATCTTCAATGTTGTCTTTTCAAAAACACCTGAACAGACGACCTTGCTTCCCAAGCTTTTTCACTATTTTCAGGCGAACCAGGAAAGGATTCCCCACAAAAAAGAAGAGGAGGAACAGCACCAGGCCCTCCAGGGGGTCAAAAGCGACTTAAGCAAGCGCCTGAAGGCCATGAAAGCAGAAAGTAAGAGTGAGCGGGAAAAACTGAAAGAACGGCTCCAAAAAGAGGCAGACCAGAAGTTTGACCAGTGGCTGGAGCACGAATTTTCAAAGTCCTTTGGCGAGATTGAGAACACGCTTCGACTCCTCCAGCAGCTTCAAAAAAAGCTCGAAGATTCAGGCTTTCAAAACTTTCCCCAGGCGGCTACAGAGCTTGGGCAGGTTCTGGAAAAGACCAAAACAGCCTCACCTCAGGCTTTTGGAAATTTTCTGCTTGGCAGTCAGTATCCGGCAGCCATGGAACAGGCTTCTTTATGGATTCTGGATTCTTTTCAAAAAAACGACCAGACAGCCTGCACTTTGCAAGGAGCGATCAGTGACCTTCTGATCCTGACCCGCATGGAGATGGAAAAAATGGAGTCGGCGGGCACTCAAAAACGCAGTGAACTCAACCGTGAAATCAAGAAGCAGCTTGCGCACTTTGATGCCGAACAAAACAAACGGGCCCGTGCCATGGCGGATGAGATTCAAAAGACACAGAAACGTATTGATGAGATCGTTCGCAAACAGAAAGAAACGGTGCCTGACTTTATCAAAAAGCCCGCCGCTCAAAACCATCGGCCTGAATTTGACGGTGGTACCTCAGCCGTCCAGACCGTGCACCAGGACTTTTTGATTGATGACGAACTTTTGCAGACAAACCTGACACGCTTAAGCATTGAAGAGCAGAAGCAGATTTATGAAGCCATCAAGAAAAATGCTCTCGCCTTAAAAACCCGGATGCGCCGTAACATTCAAAGCACAGAAAGAAGAACTCTGGATGTGGGAGCAACCATTCGCAATGCCTGTAAAACGGGCGGAATCCCGCTGCAGCTGCAATTCCGGCAGCCCCGTCCCAACAAAACCAGAATTGTCCTTGTTCTGGATATTTCCGGGTCCTGTATCCGCGCCAGTCAGATGATGCTGACCTTGCTGCATTCGCTGGTCGATGTCTTTCCTGGCGGAATTCAGGTCTTTGCTTTTGTCAATTCGCTGTATGACATTTCCCGCCTCATGGAAACCGAAGACGTGGAGGAAGCTATTCGACAGGTCTTTGCGACCATTCCAACCCGCGGGGTCTATTCGGATTACAGCAAACCGCTCCAGACGCTCTTAAAAGAGCACCGGCAGGCGTTTACTTCAGAGACGATGACCATCTTTATCGGCGATGCACGCAACAATCAAAATGAATCCTGTGAAGATATTTTCAAGCAGATCGCCCGCACCAGCAAAGTCTGCTGGTGGCTGAATACCGAGCCGCCGCACGAATGGAACACAGCCGATTCCATTGCCGGAATCTATGGACAATACGCCAGAATGATCCCCGTTCTTTCCACACAGGATCTGCTGAATTTCCTGAAAGCTCTTCATTAAAACTCGCTGCAGAAAGGAGGGAAAATTGTGAGTCGAAAGAATAAAAAGAACAAAGGGCCTCTTGCCCAACAGATGCAGCAAAAGACCCATCTGCTTTCCTGGCTCAAAGAGCACCCGGAATTTGAAACAGTTATGGAATCCAGGCTGACCCATCTGCTCAAAGACTCTCTGGAAGAGCTCTATAATTCGGAATCTTCAACGATCACCGGTTCCGTAAGATGGAACAACTACGAATGCTGGTTTGATGCGGTCTTAAGGCACGAACACCTGCAGGTGAACGTGAAGCGAAAACTCTCCTGGCCACTCATTCAACCCTACGAGAACGCCAGATATCAGGCTTTGATTGAAAAACTGTGCCAGGATCTCTGTGACAGTTTCCGTGACTCGGCCCCTGATAAAAGCAAGCAGCTTATCCACTCTCAAATCATGAAAGCCTGCTGGAATGAATTGAAAGCGATGATCAAAAGAAAGGATCCTGTTTTCCAGGGACTCAAAGCGACCATTACCCGCTCGAATAAAAACAATGGCTATGCATGTGGAATCCAAAGAGATCAATTGAATCTGTTTTCCGTTGACCGGGTCAGGCTGCTTGAGACTGCTGCGCCGTTTGGAAGCCTCGGCCTGTATTCAATTTCCGATCAGACCTGGTTTCCTGAGCTGGATCGGATGGTGATTCAAAACCCGGTATTTGGATTCTTTGCGATTGACCACAAGATTGAAAAGGAAGTAATCAATCCTGCGAAAATTCGATCGGCCATCTCTGCTCATCTAAACGATCAGATTCAGGATGCCCTTTTTCGTCCAGTTGTACTCACCCAGTCTTTGAGCGTTGATCTCCACAATAACCTGTCCTTGACCGACCGTACCACTCTGAATTCTGTCTTCCCCCAGATCGTTCTTTCAGAAATGGAAAAATGGCGGGCGTTTGCAGAAGACATTTTAAAGCAATGGACTCTGACTCCGGAAATCTATCGTCCCCCCGCCAAAACCCTTGAAGAATGTCAGATTGTCTACAATCCTCAAAACCCGGGGATTGTCCAGATTCAATCCAGCATTGCTTCTGCCACTTTGTATCTGAATGATCCAGAACAAAATGAGTTTCAGATGGATGAAAGCATTCAGAAGGAGTGGAAAAAACGAGAGAAGCCGATTTTTAAACAGGCCTATGCGCAAGCTGAAAATCTGCTTGCATGCGCCAGGCAAGCTGGCTGCCAGCTGAGTCGAAAATCAGGAAGCGGCTTAATGAGCGGAAAAGGAAAATTTGTTCTTCGCCAGGGCAGACAGGAAGCAGAAGTCATCCTGAGTGGTCCATCTTATTCTAAAAATTATGAGGAATGGCTGACCAACATTTCTTCTCTGCTTGAAAATTCCCAGGCGACTCTCACAAGTCTTATCACGGATAAGCAGAACTCTCAATTCGTGGACGCAATGGAAAAACTGGATAACCTGATTCAGCTGGATATTCTGGAATGCTTTTCCATTCATCCAAAAATTCCCTTTGACTTTCTGGTGAAATGTCTTACAGATCCTTCTGCTTTTCCGAGCTTTGAACGCTTTCCAAAAAAGAAGCGTGGATTGTATCAGGACGTTCTTTCGGAAGATAGAATTAGAATGGAAGTCCGAAAAATGGATGCCAGAAATCTTGTCCGGATCCGCTCGGTCACTTCTTATAACGGCGGATGGGGCGGCAGTGAATATGATGCCGTTTTCCTGCTGGCAGCTGGAAGAGATCTTTGTGCCGCACTTCAAAAACCTGTTTCAATCGACCAGGAGGCTCTTCTTCAAAAGGTTCAGTCTCAGGCTCCGCTTCATGAACTGGAAACCCTGTATTTCCTTCCCGCCTTTGTCAAAAGGCTTAAAACCCATCAACAAATTCAGCCCGGTGAATGGGCAGCTGCTTTAGCATCAGTTTCGTCTGTGGGTCTTTTAAGCCGGATTCCTGAAGCGATCACTTCAATGGCAGAGTTCATCCCTGATGTCCTCAAGCCCGCTTTTCGAGCCCGGGCCGAACTTCTTCGTCTGCAAGCTGGCAAGCTTCAATAAAAAACATCCCTGCCCCCGACCCCGGATGAAAACAGGCAAAAAAAAACTGAAAGGAGGAACGCGCAGAACCACGAAAAAGAGTGCGTCTGTGCTGCTCAATGAAACTGACTCGAATTGTATTGACCGGAGGCCCTGGAGGAGGCAAGACAGAATCCCTGGACGAAATGAGAAAACGGTATGAAAAAAAGGGCTATCACGTCATTGTGACTCCAGAAACCGCAACCGAAGTCATTCTGGCCGGACTGGGGCGCCCCTCTTCTATGGACAACTTTGACTTCCAGACGCTTGTCCTCAAACTCCTGCTCTTTCGTGAAGACGAATTTACCAAGGCCGCTTCCCTGCTGCAGGATGGAAAAGATGTCTTGATGATCTGTGACCGGGGTGCTCTCGATGGCTTTGGTTTTCTTGAGCCTCCTTTATTTGAAAAGATTCTCAAAAACGCCAATCTGACCAAAGAGGACCTGTATGACCGCTATGATGCCGTCTTCCAGCTTGAAACAGCGGCCAAAAGCACACTGGATTCCTATACCCTGTCCAACAACGCAGCCCGCACGGAAGATAAAGAGGAAGCTGCCTTCGAAGATGATGTTCTTTACGAAACCTGGAGCGATCATCCTCACTATTTCTTTATCGGAGCTTCCGAAACGATTGAAGAAAAAATGGACTTGCTGGAAAAAGCAATCGATTTCTACCTCGACAATCAGAAAAAAAACAAACCTACGGCTGTTTCAGACGCCGCTAAAAAAGAATCTGATTGAGCCTGTTCATCTTCAGGCTCCTGATCGATTCTTTTCGAATCAAAAAGAAAATCGAGATTTTCCTTCAAAATGGAAAGTCTCGATTTTTCATTGGGCAAAGTCAGGGATTAGACTGCCTGTCAGCTGCTGGCTGAATCAGGCAGGGACTTAATCGAACTGAACTGGCATCTTCCAACACTGCCCTCAGTCTAACGGCAAAGAAAAACCATAATGGTCATTCTTCATTCCATTGCGAAGATAAAATGCATGGGCTCTGGTTCGACGCTGATTGCTGGAACATTCAATCTGAACACAGCCTCTTTCTTTGGCGATAGGACAGGCCTTATCAAATAAGGCCTGTCCTACGCCCTCGGATCGACATTGCGGATTGATCACCAGCTCAAGAAGCTCTGCCACTTTCGCGGCATGATGCAGCAGATCTTCAAAACGAAGATCCGCAAAACCAATCACCTCTTTCTCTGTTCTGGCCACCAGCAAAGCATATCGATCAGGATTTTGAAGCATTGACCGGTAGATTTCTTCAAACCGCTTTTTGTCCAGCCGACACTCTTCCAGAGTACAGATCAGTTCATAAACAGATGGAAAGTCTTTAAATTTCGCCTTTTCAATTGTAAATACCATTCTTATTTCCTCGATTTCTTCAGATTCTTCTTTGATTTCAGGATATACCTGTTTTGGCTTGGCTGCTTCGGTCCTCATTTAAAGAGTGCCCGTTGAGTTGTTTGTTTCTTTGAAAGACACAATCTGACCAGAAGAAAAGCCATTTATCTTCACCTGTTTTCAGGCAGTGACAAATGGCTTACAGAAATCAAATCTGAAAAAAATCAGTCAGCTTCAGACTTTGAATCCGATGAATTCTCTTCTGGCTCGGTACTTTCTGAAGATTCACTTTCCTTGACTGTGTCCGCTGATTCAGAAGCAGCTTCTTCTTGAGAAAAAGCTTCCTGGGTGCTGGAAGGAACAACTTCAGTTTCTGAAGTCTGAACGATCACTTCCGGAACAGTCTCAGGTTTAGGAACCGCTGGTTTTTCAAACTGTGGTTCTGTTTCTGATTTTGGTGTTTCAGGTTTTGTTGGAATCTGGACAGGCTGGTCCTGAACCGGTTTAGAGAAATCTGGTGTTTTTGGCAGATCTGTCTTGGGTCTGGAAGCAGTTGTCTGGCTGCGGCCAGTCTTGAGAACATAAACCATTGCCACCACAAAGGAAACAATGGCGGCCAGAACCAGAACCCAGAATCCGGATGCTGGATGAGTCAGGTGGATCGATTCCATCAGATCATAGCTGTCAAAATAGCCATAGTATTCATATTGGATAACGGAAGAGATCACGGATCCAACAAAGAATGTAAAGACCGATTTGATCAGCAGAATGGCACTGGCAATGACATCACAGGCCAGTACGGCTGACTTACGATTAAGGATGATAAAGCCGCATTCAACCAGTTTGGCAATCAAAATCAAAGCACCCGAAACACTGCCGATCAAAGCAAAGTTCACGGCTTGCACACCCCTGAAGCCATACCAGGTAAACGGCATGCATAAGCCAATGATGGTAATCAGCGCAAACAGTAACAGCAATAGACGATACGTCTGTTCCTTTTTCTGGCCGGGTTCGGGATGGAGCAGGTTGTTCCAGCCTTCCTTAAATCCCGTTTTCATATTGCTTACGCTTTCTTTGTGCAGTTCAGAGGTCTTGTTAAAAACAGGCGGGACCTGGATTTTGTCACTGGACTGATGAGATCTTTCGTTCTCATTGTGAGGATGAGGTGGAATGGTCTGTTCTGACTCCGACTGACCCGGAAGATCCGGCATACTGTAAGGGGGCTGCAAGGATTCAGAGTCTGGCTTGGTAAAATCAACCGCCTCATTTTCCGAAGACGGGCCAGCAAGAGGAGTTCCACATCTGGAGCAGAACTGATCATCGTCCTTGACTTCATGTAAGCAGTTTGGACATACTTTCATAAGTGTCTCTCTTTCTTGACAGAATTAACAATTCTGACAGTTTTTTTCGTCTGATCAGGCACCTGGAATGCCTGATATGAAATGGCCTGATTGGACAGGCACCGTATCTTTATTGTATCGATTTAGCAAAATTTGCCGTCTATCTTGCACGTAAGATACTCACCTACTCCTCAAAGAACCTGTTTCAACCGCTTTCACTGTATATTTTTCTCGCTTTTTTCTCGCTTTTCCATCTGGATCCGCCCCAGAAGCAGATCGGCGCTGTCCTCTGTTTCCACCTGTCTGGACAATCGAATGATCGTGGACAGGACGGATTTTGTCTGACTGAATCCGGCCCTCCAGTTTTCAAAGGGAGGAGTCTGGTTTGGAAGGCAAGAAGCAAAGGGATTCAAAATGTGAAGAGTAAAGTAATTGAAGGCAAGGAAAGCAGCATTGAAAAAATTCTCATCTTTGAAAGGAGATCGGTATGGCTGAACTCACAAAAGTTACGCATCCATTTGATCCCGTTTATGACTCCCAAAGCCGGGTGCTCATTCTCGGATCGCTGCCCTCAGAAAAATCCCGAGAGCAAAAATTCTTTTATGGCCATCCTTGCAATCGGTTCTGGAAAGTTCTGGCCGCTGTATTTGATGAACCCGTTCCAGACTCGATTGAAGCCAAAAAGAAACTGCTGCTCACTCATCATGTGGCCGTATGGGATGTTATTGCCAGCTGCTCGATCAAGGGATCCAGTGATGCATCCATTACAAATGTAGTCCCGACAGACCTGTCTGCTTTGCTCGCACATTCAAAGATTCATACTGTTCTTTGTAACGGGCGGACAGCGGAGCGCTATTATCTGAAATTTCAGTATCCAAGAACTGGAATTGAACCTGTTTTTGTTCCGTCTACTTCACCGGCCAATGCAGCCTGTTCACTGGAAAAACTGATCAGCATCTGGAAGCCCGCTTTGCTGGAGGCCCTGGACGATCCAAAATAAGAAAACTTCCGCAAAGAAATCCAGATCTGGCCTTACGTACTTGGATCAGTCGTAAGCAGGAAGAAATTGGATCCTGTTCTTGCGGAAGTTTCAGTTTGTTTATCTGGTTTAGTTTGTGATCCAGTTTTTGATTTCTGACTGAGTTTCAGTTTAAACTTCAGAAGATTGCTTGGACTAGCGAGCTGTTTTGATGGTACGAAGATCTGCTATTGAACATTCCATCCATAAGAAGCTCCCCAGCCAATGCCTTCATCTTTCCAGCCGCGGGCAACCAGCCCGTCGGCCTCTTTTTTATTCGTAGTGTAGTTGTGGCTGCCGGCTTTTCTGGCATTCGGATTGTACTGACGATAAACCGGAATCGCATCCGCTTCGGTTTCGGAGTACCAGCCAGTTCCTTCATCTTTCCATCCGACTTGAACGAGATGAGTGCGTTCATCCGGGTTGATCGTATAGTGATGGTCACCACTGTTTGGATTGTACAGGCGATAGACAGGCTGAGAAGATTTGGCTGGGGCATACCAGCCAAATCCTTCATAGGACCAGCCATGGCTGACCAGAGCCTTTTTCTCCGCAAAAGAAGCCGTATAGAAGTGTTCGCCGGAATTTGGATTGTACAGACGGAACATGGCGTTGTAACCATCTATTTTTGGCAGAGCCGAGCCATCATCCAGCGCTTTTTCATAGGCTGCAATCTTAGAGCGAACTTGATCCGAAGTGAATGCGTCAAGATTGGATCCTGAATATTCGAAAACCTGACCAAAGCAGGTGGGATACGTCATTCCAATTGTCGCATTGGTGCTGATGGCTGCTCCTGTGTAGCCATATTTCGATTCAATGATATTGAAATAATGACCGGCCACAGAGCGGTCGTGAGTTTTTTCATACTCATTTTTCTCGGCCGTATACCAGCCATCAAAGGGATTGCCCTGACCCATAGACTTCCCGATAGAATAGCCCCAGGCCAAGTTTTCCCCGACTGGATAAATCTGAGAGTGATTGCCAGTATGCGCCGAAGTGTTGGTCTGGACGATGGAAATTGCCATTAATGGAAGAGCAATTTTCAGATCACTGACACCTTCAGATTTACGCAGACGGTTACAGTCATCCACATAAGAGAGTGACTGCTTGAAATGTTCCATCGTCATCGCATCATTGGCGTCGTTGAGCTTGTTTTCACCCGTCTGAATGCTCTGGGCCAGGATCAACGCTGCATCGTAGTCTTTTTCATACAGAAAGAAACCCAAAGCACCAATGGTTGAAGGATCCATGAACGCAAACGGATCCAGAATTTGATGGACATACTCTTCGAAATTCGCATCGGATGCTTCATTGCTGAAATGGTCCTCCGCTTTTTGAAGCACAAATTTTCGTGTAGAGTCTGAAATCTGGTCCACATCCAGATCAAAGCTCCATGCTGGTGAAGCTGGCTGTTCATCAGCCAGAACCGTGGCAGCTGGAGCCAACGTACTGATCGCCAGGCTTGCCCCGAGCAGCCACCCAAAATATTTCCCTTTCATTTTCCCTTTCCTTTCCCGAATGGCTGTCTGTTCATGTTTTACAGGCTCAAAGCGCCCAGACCAGCCGAAAAACTGAATCACAGATGAATTTCTCACTATAAAATATGTATTTATACAACCATTCGTTTTTTTGTTAGTATCATTTTAGTCTTCTCACACTATTTATGGCGAATTTTCTTCACTTTCCTTTTGTTTTCTTGGCTATCCGGCAAGGAATCCATCATTTTTTGCACCGGAAGACTTTTATCAAGCTCAGGAGCGCTGATTTTAAGCTTTAAACGTCTCGAATCCGAAAAAATGCACAGGCCTCCTCAACCAGGCGCACCAATCGCCCAAATGTTTCCAAATAAACAAAAAGCGGATTGTCCGTAGATCCTGTCAGGCAGGCGTTTACAGACAATCCGTTTCGGCTCATTCATCAATACACAAGAAGATGTGACCAGAAATCAACGAACCATTGAACGACGATTCTTTCTGAAATGGTATTGAATGCAATCAATGAAGCAGCGCGTCATAGCGGTCAGCAACGCTGGTGGAAGCCGCCAGCTGCATATTGTTGATCAGAATCAGATCCTCGATTTCATGTTCTTTGCACCAAGTCACAATGGGTACCTCAGAATAACGGAAATCCATGACGTAAACCTTATCGTAGTTGTTCACCAGCCAGGGCACAAACGCATTTCCATACGATTCCTTGATCACCAGACACGAAGAACCATCTTGAATGTTCGGGTTATCGATGACTTCAAAAGGCTGATCACCGGCAATGAGGCGCATGTACTGATTAAATTCATCAATATTCGGATCTGGGCTCACAATCGCATGTTCATAATACTGATCACTGCCAGGATTGGCTTCTTCATCCGTAAAGACTTTCATCGTGTTGGTGTCTTTTGGAATCCAGCCGTCAAACTGATCTGCATTCAGGTTAACTCCAGGCAGCTGAGAAGCATACGAGCCATAAAAAGGTTCGAAATGAACCTGTTCCAGAGTCGATCGATCTACCGGTTCGATGCCCTTTGCCTTGCAGAAATTTTCGTAAACGTAATAAGCGCCCAGGGGCGTCCAGTGGTGATCCGTCCGATAATAGAGATATTCGTTGCTATGTTCACGAAGTATATCAATCGTTCCCACCGAATGAATCAGATCGGAATAGTTGGTGTAGTAATAATCGATGGCCTGTTTCTGATCGGAACCGCCAAGTTTATTGAGCGTTTCCTGATCAAGCAGGACGCCGGAGTTATTCGGAACCAGAATCGAATAGACATCCGTAATCCCCTCCAGCTCTTTGGCCGCCCGTTCAAGCGCTTGAGTATAGGTGTTATAGGAGTCTTCGACAAAATAATATCCACCATATACCGCCCCATCACATACCAGCAGACCTTCCATGATCTGGCCCTGAATATCTTCGGCCAGCGCATGCGCATCCGGAATTTCCGTGCGGGTGTCATGTTGGGGTTGGGCAGAGTTGTGGGTTCCATCCTTGTTTGCCGCTTTGGAGGCCGTTGAAGAATTCGAACTCGTTTTGCCGATCGTATCCGCCTGACCGACACCAATGACCATTTCGTTGGACTGAATGCCTTTGAGCTGATCGAAGTGATGCTGGACCTTCAGTAAGGTATCCCGCCCTGGATACGTATCGGAATACCACAAAGCAATCTGCCCAAACCAGCTGCCATCCAGAAAAGAGCCGAGACTGAATGCTGGAAAAGAGGCCAGTGTGCGGTTTTCAATCTGGGAGGCGGCAGGTCTGGCGAAGAAAAGAATACCTGTCAAAGTTCCGACTGCCATACAAAGAACAATCAGTCCGACTGAAATTGACCGATACAGGCGCAAAGTTCTTTTCTGCTTTTTTGAAAAATGTTTTTTCATCAGAATTTCTCGCTCCCCTTTCTAAAACTGGAAATAAAGGAATGGGTTGTAGACATCGCCAATCAGTGCCAGGATTGAAAGAAGAAGCAGCACCACAGGCAGAAGCATCTGTTCCCACGAGTACAGGACGAAACAGAATCGGTTGGTCAGGGCGGCTCTGGCCAGAATCCGCTCCACCCATACACTCAGGTTTGTACAGCCAATCACCGCTGCTCCAATCAAAAAGAGGTTCGATAAGAAAGAAGTGAGCACTGAATAGGAAAACCAGCCATTGGAAGCGAGGCCAAACATGCCCGCAAATACATCTTTGAGCATCGTCAGATCCTGATATCGGAACAAAATCCAGCCAACAAAGACCACCGACAAAGTATAGAAAACATTCCAGCCGTGCGGGATACGCTGGCGGATGACAAATTTCTCAAGCAATAAGAAAATTAGATAATAGAACCCCCACAAAATGAAGTTCCAGCTCGCCCCATGCCATAATCCAGTCAGAAACCAGACCACAATCATGTTACGCACATAAATCAATGTAGACTGTCTGCTTCCGCCAAGCGGGATATAAACGTAATCTCGAAAAAAAGTTGACAGTGAAATATGCCAGCGTCTCCAGAAGTCCTGAACACTTATGGCCATGTAGGGATAGTTGAAGTTTTCCATATAATGGAATCCAACCATCTGCCCCATGCCAATGGCCATATCCGAGTACGCGGAAAAATCCAGGTAAATCTGAAGCATGTAACAAAGAAGCCCCAGCCAGATGCCCAATGCGGGTGTCTGGATCAGAACTTCCAGATCCGTCGAAGCCAGGGAATCGGCAATTGCTGCTACTCCATTGGCCAAAATAGCTTTCTTGGCCAGCCCGATGGTGAACCGACGAATTCCTGAATACAATTCTGAGAAAGAAACTCTACGGTTCTCAATTTCATTTGCAACCGTCTGGTAGCGGACAATCGGTCCGGCAATACATTGATGGAATAGTGAAGAATATAAAAGCAGATTTGAAAATTTTCGCTGTACTTCGACTTTTCCCCAATAGACATCGATGACATAAGAGAGCAGCTGAAAGGTATAGAAGGAAATCCCGATGGGAAGAATAATATCCGGGATAAACTCTGGAAAACCAGAAAGAAACTGCATGGTTCTGGCGATTAAAGGCGTGTATTTAAAATAAGCTAACAGCCCCAGCAAGGCGGTGCATTCAACAATCAGCCAGAATTTTTTCTTTTTCGGATTTCGGGTATGAGCAATCTGGAGGGCACACAGATAGCTGACCACTGTCTGCGTCAGCAAAAGCAACAGATACATCGGGCCGCCCCAGCCATAGAAAATCAATGAGGCAATGAGCAGCACGAGATTTCGCTTACGACCTGGAACAAACAGATAAACAGCCATAGTCAGGCTGAAAAAAACAAATAGAAAGACTAAACTGGAAAAAACCATGATATTCCTTTCTTTTCCATAAGAGATCATCTTGGTGGACAGCCAATCCAATTTTCCCTGCCTTTTCTTGCATGGCAGAATATTGGTCTGTAGCATAAGACGATCCAATAAATTCATCTTAGAGTAAACAAACAGAATTGAAAGATAATCTTGGAATTATTATGGAATTTGACCAGATCTCTTCGAATTCTGATTTCCCTTCTCGCACGAGGTGAGAAGAAGGCATCAAAA
The DNA here is from genome assembly GCA_910579655.1 of uncultured Allobaculum sp. Taxonomy (GTDB): domain Bacteria; phylum Bacillota_I; class Bacilli_A; order Erysipelotrichales; family Erysipelotrichaceae; genus Allobaculum. The sequence continues at coordinate 25,475 of CAJTVE010000015.1, forward strand.
TTGGATGGTGCCTTCCTGACCAGCAGTTTTTGACGATTTTTCCTTTTGCAGGAAATTGTTTCCAGTACTGAATTTGTCCTCAAGGCAAAAGAATCGATGAAGGGATTGATATAAATGAACAGTTCACGCCAAACATTAAGTTATATTTACCTTATATAGATTTATTAAATTGAGAAGTAAATTTTTTTTGAAAAATTGATGAAATAGACTTGCTATTTTTATGAGATCAAGTAGAATAGTTTTCGGTTCAAGGGAACACCTCACCCAGAGCCAAGCCGATTCGAAAATAAAGAAAAATTCTTCTTTACAAAAACTTCGAAATACGGTATATTAAATAAGTACTCATTAAAAACAAATCAATTGAGGACGTGGTGGAATGGCAGACACGCTACTTTGAGGGGGTAGTGAGCTTAGCTCGTGTGCGTTCAAGTCGCATCGTCCTCACCATTTCGAAAGTACACTCTACGGATATTCCGTAGAGTTTTTTTATTTTCTTCCCTTAACTTTCCGGCCGGTGCAAATCTGCGGCCAGCTTTTTCCTTCTCCGCCTTGGGCCATTCTTCCCTTCTTTGGTTTCTGGTACCGGCTGATCGATATGTTCTTGGAGACAGGAAAAGATACCATTTCTTTCATCATTCCTTCCTGCACTACAAAAGCCGCAGATCCATAGGATTCCATCCAGTCAATCTGCGGCTCTATTTGATTTGTTTTTGGTGATTAGAGCTTTATTCAGCGATTTCAACTATTTCAGTCCTCTGCTTCCAGATCATCAGCCCGGCGCATGAACTCATCCCGGCTGATTTTTCCTTCGATATACTCTTCGGCCATTTTCAACTCTTTCTCACTGGCTGTTTTGCCGCCAAGACTGGCTGCAGCAAGCTCCTGTTCAACAAATAGCCTGCGCTCTTCTTTTGTTTCCGGACAATTCATTGTATTGACTCCTTTTCCATTTCATTCGTGTTCCCTATTGAAAGGAAGACAAGGATAAATCTCTCTTTTCATGATGAACGAAAGAAGTCAAAAATGCTGGTCTGTTGCCTGTCTGAACAGTTTCCAGTCATTTGCTTTTTGCGAAAAACACGTCAGGCAAAAAGCCATATCTTCCCTGCTGCAATCTGCAAAGATGGATATGGCAGAATAACAAGCCGCTTTTCTGGTTTTACCAGATATAGGCAGGCTCTTGATTGTTAATCATTCCGGTCCACAGTTCATCCACAGTAAAGACTTTACGGCCTTCATTTTGTCCATCTTGCTGGTCGTAGCTTGGGTCAATGAAATGAAGCTGGGTCAATGTGCCGTTTTCATCCAGTTCAATTCCATAGATCAATCCTTCATGGACAACATGGGCGTACGATGGACCATAAGTATTAGCAACATCAATTTGGACAAAGACTGGGGCTCCAGCCTGGATATCTCGAATGACGCGCTCACAAAAAAGAGCTTTATCTTCTTCTGTAGCCCCATAGGGAGTCAGTCTGGTCACCTGATATCCGGGATCGTCAGGTCCGGTGGCCACAGGTGCATCATAGAGAAGGTTGGAGGCAACCCGGGCTACATCTTCAGGTTCTGTTCCTACTTCTTCCTGGGTATTCATCAAAACGCCAAGATCATACTGGGTCCGATAGACGCCATGAGACTCCAGAATCATCTGCAGGCAGGCTGGTGCACAATGCCAGTTCGTCTCCTGTACCTTCTGCGGAAGCGAAATCTGAATCGACTGGGGGCCTGCAAGTCTGGACGAAGACGAGGATTCCTGAAAACGATCAGAATGTTTTCGTACTGTACGAGGCTGTTGGGCATTCGAAGATTCAGATTCAGAGGCATTCTGAGGAGAAGAGGACTGCTGCAAAGAGGATGCCGCACTAAGCCGATCTGATCGCACACAATCACCAACCGCACTGACGATCTGTTGAGTTAGCGTTGGTTTAGGCGGAAATTTAAAGCAAGAAACCATCTCCATTGACAGCTGGGCGACCGCCTCTTCCACACTTTTTCTGGCCCGATGCTGGGCTGCGCTGATGACAGAGGCTGTAGAGGATCGGGCCGAAGAGCCGCATCCAGCAAGAACCAGGCACACCATCAGTAAGTATTTGGTTTGAGTCAGACAAGATTTCAAAATCGGCACTCCTTTCTTCCTGAGCAGAATTTTCTGCTTCATTAGCATGCCAAGTCCAGCGGCAATTGACAACCAGAATCCATATTTGTTCTCAAAAAACGCGCAGAACTGCGATAATTCATCTTAAACAGATTGCATTTCTAATCCAACGATCCGATCAGCAGATCAGCATCCGCCTCGCTTAAATCCGTCTGGCACAAAAAATGAGATTCTGTTCTTGCTGGCTTACGAAGCCATTCCGATCAAAATCTCATTTCAATGTAGAGTGTCAGTTTAGAAGGACAGGATCTGATGGATAAAACCAGGTCCAGTGTATTGGCTAATCAGTGAACTTGGAATAGAAAGCCATTTTTTCCAGAGCTGAAGTATCCGCAATCGGGTTGTCTTCCAGGCGGAGCGCTTCAAGCAGTTCCAGGTCTTTTAATGGGGAGACATCCGTAATATAGTTGGCTTTTAAGGTCAGCTGACGCAGATAGTTCAGTTTAGAGAGCGGACGCAGATCCTTGATCATGTTGTGGTCAAGACGCAGGTAAGAGATATACTCAAGGTTTTCCAGCGGTTTGAGATCCACAATATTGTTGTTGTACAGGTCAGCAATGCACAACTCATGGAGATCCGACAATGGCTTCAGGTCAGAAATATTGTTGTTTTCCAGCGAGATAATCTTGAGATCATGCATGTCTTTGAGGCAGTCAATATTGTGAATCTGGTTGCGGCCGACATTCAGATCTACGAGCTGTTTGCATTCTTTCAGGCAGTCGATGCTGGTGATGCGGTTGGTAAACAGATCGAGAACTTCAAGCTTATGTGCATCCTTTAAGAAGGAAATATCAGTCAGCTGGCAGAATTCGGCATTGAGAGCTTTCAGGTTTTCGACGTTGGTAAACTCATCTGTATGGGTCAGTTCATTTTTGGAAACGTTGAGTTCTTCAAGATCTTTAATATGGTTAAGATCGCGCATATCCGAGAATCCAGTCTGTTCCATGGAAATTTTGCGCAGTTTTGGCAGATCCGAGAAGAACTGGAAATCATAAGCTGAATTGTAGTCCATATTCAGGCTTTCCAGTGATGGGAAGTCTTTTAATGGATTGTAATCTTTCAGGTATGGGTTATTGGAAACATCCAGGTGTTTGAGATGCTTCATGGAGGAGAGCGGCGTAATGTCGCTGACCAGGTTGGTTGCCAGATTGAGATCTTCAATGTGAGTCAAGAAAGACAGATCTTCAATATAGAAGCGGCGCAGACCGGACATATCCAGTTTGGTCAGCTTCGGCAGACGGCCTAATACAGAGTAGTTGAATGGTCCATTTTCGGTATTGATCCGAATTTCGCGCAGCTGCTTGCAGTTTTCAACATAGTCCAGCGAGTCAATTTTCGCTTTTTTCAGATTGAGGACTTTCAGATTGATCATGCTGCCGATTGCTGAAATATCCATGACATACAGGTTATTACGGGACAGGTTCAGCTTTTCGATCATGTAGTGATTGTCGAGAGGCTCAATATCACGCAGGCGGTTGCCGCACACATTGACATCAATCAGGCTGGTCAGATTACGCAATGGCTCAATACTGGTCAGAGCATTATTGGAGACGTTAATTCGTTCCAGGTTGGTTGCGTATTCCAGTCCGTCCAGAGTGTCGATGTCCCGATCCGAAGCATCCAGCTGGATCAGTTCGAGCAGGTCTTCTTTTTTTAATTGATCTGGTGTTGTATGGAGAGTGCCAGCAATGACGTTGGCTAAAGCGGAATTTTTGATAAACATGGTTTTCCCTCCGATATGAGTATTGATGGCTCTATTATACATTGGTTCGGGAGAGTAAATCACAAAACATCTGCGCGAAAATCGGCCTTGCTTCTTTCCCCACATTCTCTCTTCTTTGACTGCATTCTCTTTTCTGTGCTTTCTTCACTTTGGTCCACGACTGAACAATCGATTAAAAATCGATCATTTTGCGTCTTTTTGTGAGGCAGCAAAAATTCTGAGCTTCTCCTTTTCACGTATTCTTGGATATGGTGTCTCGTTCATAACAGGCCTGGAATCCATCATTTTCACCTCATTTAGGGGGCTGTGTCATCTTGTTGTGGTTTTTTCCTTCTGTTCTAACCAAAATATGGTATCTTTATACATAGAGGTCAGGCGGATTTTTCATCTTGACGGATTCGGCCGGGTCTCTATATAATTTTGATTAGGATAGATTCAACATTGATTTTTAGTAACTGGAATGCTTCTGCTTTTCCAGGTTCGCATTAAAGTGTCACACATTTTTAATCGTAAAAATCTTCCAATCTATTCCGGGAGGTAAAAACATGAACACTGGAAAAGTGAAATGGTTTAACGCTGAAAAAGGCTATGGCTTCATCACAGGTGAAGATGGAAAAGACGTATTCGTACATTACTCTTCCATTAACCAGAAAGGTTACCGTTCCCTCGAAGAAGGCCAGACTGTAACTTACGATATCGTTGAAGGCGATCGTGGAAAACAGGCTGCTAACGTTACTCCTGTTTCTGAATAATTCTCATTCAGACTTGAAAGCGCTCCGGCGCTTTTTTATTTCCTCTGCCCGCCAACTTCTCCCGATTAAAAACAAGAAAAGTCCGCATCAACCTGACATCAGATAAATTTCCTGATGGTCATCGATGCGGACTTTTGAACATTCAGAACTGGTTTCCGGGCAGACTGGAGCCAGTATTCATTTTTTTGGTCCCGCCCTCCTTGTCTTCCAGACAAAGTTTTCAGTCTGGCCAGAGAAAAAAGCACCGGGTTAAGCTTCCTGAGTAAAAGGCCGGTAATACAGTTCGACTTTGCCTTTGAGCTGGTCCTGGATCTGTTTGAAGACCTGCTCAAATTTAGCCGGATCAAATAGGATCAAGTCAATATAGGAATAAGATTTCCCGATCGCGCCCCCGATGACTTTTCCATAGTGCAAAGGCGCCAGCAAAGCTTCAATGTGTCTGGAGAGTTCCTGGCGAAACTTAGCATCCTGTTCGTTATCGAATGGATTGTTGTAATAGATGTAGCCGTATTCACCATCTTTGGACTGTAAGTCGAGCTGAACATCCCCTTTATTGCCAAGTGTTTCTTCAACTAAGGCAGGATGAACAGTGAAGATCATCTTCATATCCTTGCGTAAGGAGTCACTCGCAAAATCCTGATGGGGTTTGAAGACCGTGTAAATATCGAGTGGGTGCTTATAATCCTGCCATTTATCCTTTTCGACAGTATCCATAATGACTTCATACAGTTCAGTCAGATTGCAGAAATCAACACCGTTTTCCGGCTGATCGAGGAAGTCAATCTCGGAGACATAGGATTCCAGGGCATTTTCACCAATCGCCAGTTCGACCAGATAAATGCACATTTCCCGCTTATATTCCGGGTTTTCAATCAGTGAGAAGCCTGGGCAGTAAACCTTGACTGCAAAAGAATGAGACTTCTGGTTGATGACATAAAAAGCTGTCATATCAAACAGAGAATAATGCTCATCCTTGATCTGCAGGCTGGCTTCAATGGCCTTCTGGCTTAATGGCGGAAGGGTATCATTGATGATCCATCTCTTTTTAACAGAAGCTGGCGCCAGTTTTTTCATCTGCTGACAGATGAGCTGGCTGGTTTTATTGGGTCCGGAATCAAAGGTCATTTCAGGCTCATCAAAATTATCTTCCACAAAGAAATGAGCCCCGCTGATCCGATTAGTTTCTTCGTTGAGCATATCGAGAATCTCAGAGATCTTTTCGTAGTTTTTGACTTTTAAAGCTTCTAACAAAGCTGGTTCTTCATCTTCAAAACGAGACCAGAACGCTTTGATATTATCTAAAACACTCATTGTCATCCTTCTTTCTTAAGCGTTCAGAACAGGTTCCCTGCAAATCTTTGGGCGGCTGCCAGTTTTCTGCCAAGATCCGACTCTTCAAGGAGCTCTTCTGACTGACTTCAACCATCACTGTACGGCAGTTGGCCGTTGATCAAAACCGACCTGCCTGAAACAAACGGTAAAGCAAATCTGCATCAGGTGATGATTTGCTGGCGAACCATCTGTTCAATTCGATCCGCTAACAGATGGGCGAGTTTTTCATGACCTGTCTTATCAAGATGAATTCCATCGATCATGCCGCCGGTAAGACCCGCTTTCTGAGTGTCCAGCACAAAACAATGCTCTTGATCAGCAATCCGGTGAATCACCTTTCCGCATCCAGCAAGAATAGCCATTCCTTCCTCTCCATAGCTGCCAATGGCTTCATAATTATTTCTAAGGGAGGCAGGAATTGCAGGCGGCTCGACAAACAGAATTGGGGCAATCTTGCAGCGGGCAGCTGCACAGGCTTTTTCGTTGGCCTGTTTGCACAGGCTGACAAAGCGCTCAAAGGATTGCGTCCAGCCCTTCAGAGAGCGATTAAACATTCGTCTTGCATCATTGCTTCCAAGAACAATGACCAGTAAATCATAAGGTGCAGCCGCAAGAGTAAAGCGAGCGATCTGTCTGGAACCGGCTGATTCATAGAAATACGGTTCCTGACTGTCCAAAAGTCGGCCGTTGAGACCATCTTCGACAATCTGCCAGTGCGGTTCTAATATGGCCAGATCACTCACAAACCGGCTGGACTGGCGCAAGCCGGTGCAGGGATCAAAACCCCAGACATTGGAATCGCCAAATATCGCAATTTTCATGATTCATCCTCTTTTCGTTCCTGACGTCCATAGAACAGAGTTCGGGTTGGCGTGACAATCACATCCAGTCTTTCATCCCATGGCTGCGGCTCAAAAATTTCTTCCTGTTGGTCATAGGCAATCCCGATGCGCAGACATTGTGGATGAGCTGCCAGGTAACGATCATAATACCCACCGCCATAGCCTATCCGATAGCCATCGCAAAAGGCCAGCAGCGGAATCAACAGCACTTCGGGAACTTCCAGAGGCTTCTTCCCTTTTCGTGGGCACGGTTCCAGCAGACCAAACTCACCAGGTTCCACATTGAAAAGATCGTACAGATCCTCGATCCATTGCGGAGTGAAGGGAGCAAACGAGGCCGGTCTTCTTTCTGTCTGGTAAAAAGCCACGAGACTTTCTGCACTTTTCTCTTTTCCCTTTTCTGACCACTCATTTTGAGTTGAACAATTCCGCTCCTTCTCATCCACTTCCTCATACACTTCGTTTTTTTCAAGGTCGCGTTTGAACAAGGGATACATTGCCATTTCTGTTTTTGAGAGCACCTTAGGGGCATACACAACCGGCGCAATAACGGACAATTTTTGGATGGCCTGCAGCTGCTCTGTCGTCAGCGCTGGATGTTGCCGAATGAAGGAAAGCACATCTTCGGATTTCAAATTCCCTGCCGCAAGTCTTGCCAGAAGCTCAAATCCATCGGCTTCCCCGCGCACGGGAAGATACAGGCCGACAGACGATTTTTGGTGAAAAAAAGGCAGAAGCCTGAGGGCGATCTGAAGATCTTTTTGACGCCGGTCAGGAATCTGCTTTCTTTTCTGGATCCTTACTTTTCGATTCATGTATATTCTCAGCTCCATGATCCAGTCTGGATTGGGTTCAAGATTAACCGATAGAATCGGACATATCCAGTTTGAGCAGCTGGTTGAGCTCAACCGCATATTCCATAGGCAGCTCACGAGTGAATGGTTCAAGGAATCCCATCACAATCATTTCCGTTGCCTTTTCTCTGGATAAGCCGCGGCTCATCAGATAGAACAGCTGTTCTTCAGAAATGTTTGAAACCGTTGCTTCGTGCTCAATCTGGCTGGTCTGATTCGTCTGGCGGTTGAGCGGGATGGTATCGGATCTGGACTGTTTATCCAGGATCAGCGTATCGCACTCAACTTTGGACTTGGCATAGTCTGCACGTTTGCCATGGACAACCCAGCCCCGGTAGTTGGTTTCACCACCATTGCGGGCAACCGATTTCGAAATAATCGTACTGGAAGTATGAGGAGCCAGATGAATCATTTTGGCTCCAGCATCCTGAATCTGGTCTTTGGAAGCAACGGCGATGGAAACTGTTGTTCCTTTCGCATACGGTCCAACCAGGACGCAGGATGGGTATTTCATGTTCAGGTGGGATCCGATGTTGCCATCGATCCATTCCATATGGCCGGCTTCATGAACCAGAGCCCGTTTGGTGACGAGATTGATAATGTTGTTCGACCAGTTCTGAACGGTAGAATAACGGCATTTGGCATTTTTGTGAACAAAGATTTCGACAACCGCTGCATGGAGCGAATCCTTGGAATAAATAGGAGCTGTACAGCCTTCTACGTAATGGACATCAGCGCCTTCATCAACGATGATCAGCGTTCGTTCGAACTGACCGGCTGACTGAGAGTTGATGCGGAAGTAAGACTGTAATGGTTTTTCAAGTTTTACGCCTTTTGGAACATAAATGAAGCTTCCGCCAGACCATACGGCGGTGTTCAAGGCAGCGTACTTGTTATCAGTATAGGGAATCAAAGTTCCAAAGTATTTTTTAAACAGGTCTGGATGCTCACGCAGGGCGCTGTCGGTATCCAGGAAGATCACGCCTTTGTCTTCAACTTCCTGAAGCATATTGTGGTAAACCACTTCAGATTCGTATTGTGTTGAGACACCGGCCAGAAATTTCTGTTCAGCTTCTGGAATTCCCAGTTTCTGGAACGTATTGCGGATGGTTTCCGGCACTTCATCCCAGTCTTTTTCCTGCTTGTCACTTGGACGGATGTAGTAGGTGAAGTCATCAAAGTCAATATGGCTCAAATCAGGACCCCAGTCTGGATTTTTCTGCTCCAAAAAGGAATGGTAGGCCTTCAGGCGAAGATCCAGCATCCATTCCGGTTCTTTTTTAATCGCCGAAATTTCACGGATCGTTTCTTCGCTCAGACCTTTTCCGGTATTGAATACCGAAGTGTCCTCATCATGGAAACCATATTTATATTCTTCATCCGTCAGGGCTGCAGCATCTTTTTTGATGTCGTCACTCATTTGGATGCCTCTTCTTTCTGCTTGGATGGATGATCTTTTTCGTAATCTTCAATCATTTCTTCCATAGCCCGCCAGCCAATCGTGGCGCAGCCAATCCGGTTTGGCTGCTTGGCAACTCCTTCAAAGGCAACGGCATCTTCCAGCACGTCTGCATCGTAAGGCTGGCCATGAATCATCTTGTTATAGTTGTTGATAATGTTTTCTGCTTCCGCAATCGTCTTTCCCTCTAATAAGTGGGTCAGAATGGAAGTTGAAGCAGTGGAAATGGTGCAGGCCTGACCATCAAAGCGGACATCCTGAACCTTTCCGTCCTTAATTTTAGCCTGGACAGTAATATCATCGATACAAGAGTCACTGGCCATATGACGATGATCATATTCCTTGTCATCGGTAAGTTCTTTATGACGGGGATACGAGTAGTTATCCATGATAATCTCGCGGTAATACGTTGGATCAATTGACATGAAAACTCCTCCTTTCTAGAAAAAGATGTCGAGGCATTTTTCGACGGTAGCCTCTTTAATCGCATCGACCAGCCGGTCAACGTCTTCATAGGTGTTATAGAAGTAGATACTTGCACGGACCGTGCCTGGAACGCCAAGAATTTCGCCCATCAGTTTGGCGCAATGCTGGCCCGAACGGACTGCAATCCCTTTAGAGGACAAAAAGCTTGCCATATCCTGCGGGAAAATGAGCTGCCCCTTGTCATAAACGTTAAAGGTAATAATTCCGCCATCACTGTGTGGGTTATAGATTTTAATCTTATCTTTCAGTTCCTTCTCAGCCCGGTCAAGAAAGTGTTTTTTCAGTTCTGTTTCATAGACATGAATATCATGCAGACCTAAACGCATCAGATAGCGCATGGCGACAGCCATACCCAGAATGCCTTCAATTGGCTGAGTTCCCGATTCAAACTTGAATGGAGTCCGCCGTAAAATCAGGCTTTCGCAGCTGCGGGAGAAACGGGCGTTGCTTTCCCCGCCATAGAAAACTGGGTGCAGTTTATCGAGCAGCTCATATTTACCATACAAAACGCCGACTCCCGTAGGGCCGCACAGTTTATGGCCAGAGAAGCAGAAGAAATCGCAGTCCATATCCTGAACGTCAATCAGCTGATGCGCAACAGACTGAGCTCCATCAACGACCATATAGGCGCCATGTTCATGGGCAACTTTGGCAATTTCCTGAATTGGAGCCGTAAAACCAAGAACGTTGGAGACCTGCGCGAACATCACGACTTTGGTGTTTGGATATTTTTCAAAGGCTTCTTTTACATGGTCAACCGTAATCCGGCCTTCCTGGTCGACTTCAATAAAGTTGACAGGAATCTTTTTGTCATAACCGGCCTGCTGCCAGGGCAGAATGGAAGAAGCATGTTCAGTCTCAGCGGTGAGAATCGCATCGCCCTCTTTTAAAAAGTCATTGGTCACCATCAAAGCCAGCAGATTCAAAGATTCGGTTGCTCCGGATGTGAAGACAATTTCCTCTTTACGCTTGGCGTTGATAAATTTCATGACCGTTTTACGGGCTTCATCCAGGGCAAAATCGACCTGAGAAGCCATTTCATAATCACCGCGCTGGGCATTGGCGCCAAGATACGTGTAATAGTGGACAACTTCATCAATGACACACTGCGGTTTTAAAGCCGTTGCGCAGCTGTCAAGATAATCAAGCGGATAGCCGCTCATCTCGCGTTTCAGGATCGGAAAGTCCGCGCGGATTTCGTCAATATGTTCTTTAATGTTCATACAGTCCCGCCCTTCTTTCAATTTCCTGTTCCATTTCCTGTCTTAAAGCTTCATCATCAATCAGTTCAACAACCGGTTTGAAATAACCAATAGCCAATAGGCCCATGGCCTGAGTTGTAGACAGGCCTCTGGATTGCAAGTAGTAAAGCTGCTCAGCATCCGGCTGGCCAACGGTCAGCGCATGGCTGGCTTTGACATCATTTTCGTCAATGTACAGAATCGGCAGCGTCACGCAGGTGTGATCTTTGCCCATGGTCAGAACCCGGGTTTCCTGATGCGACTCGGATCCAAAAGCCCCTTTGACAATTCGTCCGGCTGCAACCATTTCATACTGGCCTTCATCATAGACGACGGCGAAGTTATGGATGTTGCCATACGTATGAGCAACCTTGCTTGTCAGTTCAATATTGGCCTTTTTCTTTTTGCCGCCCAGGCAAAGCTGGCCGGTAGAAAGTTCCATGGTAGCTCCCTGTTTGTTGAGGCTGCCGTCTGCTTTGAATGTCAGAGGATCATCCTGCAAATCAAGCAGGCCCAGTTCAATCTTGGCATCCGTTTCAATATCGGCGTTGAGATTGAGTGTAAACGGATGCTCCATCCGGTTCTGGATGAAGATTTTGACATAGCTGTATGCATCTGCGTGCAGATGGATCGACATCTCATCCGCATTCCCGTCCAGAAAAATCACCAGATTACCGCTGGCTCTTTGGTCAAAATGCAAATCGAGCGGCTGATCTGTTTCGATCCGATCCTCAAAGCGGTTTTCGTAGGTCCGTTCCATAGGTCCTACTCAACTTTCTTGGCGCCGCAGGATTCAAGAAGGACAGGTTTTGGTTTTTCTTCTTTCCGCGCCTGTACATGGTATTCTTTTTCGATCCAGTCATATCCTTCACTGTCGACACGATGGATCAGTTCTGGTCCACCGGAAACAACGATTTTACCATCGACCAGAACATGCGCATGAGTCGGTTTGAGGTAGTCAAGGAAACGCGCATAATGGCTGACAACGACAACACCCATATGGTCTTCCTTCTGGGCATTTAAAATCGCATCCGCAACAATACGCAGCGCATCGACGTCCAATCCGGAATCAATTTCATCCAGCATAGCCAGGGATGGCTTCAGTAAAAGCATCTGAACGATTTCGTTGCGTTTCTTTTCACCACCAGAGAATCCGACGTTCAAGAAACGATGAGCCAGGTCTGGCTTCATCTGTAATTCTGAAATGGCATGATCCATTCCTTTAATAAACTGAAACAGTGAAATTGGACGTTCTCTGCGGGCATTGATTGCCGTGCGCAGAAAGTCGGAGTTGGTAACGCCTGGCACTTCACTTGGATACTGCATGCCTAAAAACAGACCAGCGCGGGAGCGCTCGTCTACTGGCATGGACAGAACATCTTTTCCATCCAGAGTGATGGAACCTTGTGTAACTTTATATTTAGGATTGCCCATGATTGCGGCAAGCAGAGTTGACTTACCGTTTCCGTTAGGGCCCATTAATGCGTGCATTTCATCGGATCTGACAGTCAAGTCAATTCCGCGAAGAATCTCTTTATCTTCAACGCTGACATGAAGATCTTTGATTTCCAATGTTGACATTGTGATACCTCTCTTTATCCCTTCTAGTATACTCTAAGGCATGTTTCTTGCCGCCATCGACCTGCCCTTAAACAATTCGGATGATTTTCAAGCCAATTTTTTATCATGTCCTTTTGTGATCTGGATTTAAAGGCAAAGGCCTGAGCGAAAGTTTTCAACCATAATGGTCTATTTCGTCCGTACAAGCTTTTATTGTATCCATCTCAGTCAAAAACGGGGAATTTGACTTCTCAAGAGTTTTTATTGCGCAAGGACAATTCGATTTTTCGATCGTTTCGGCGGAAAGCACAAAGGAAACGCCAGAAAATCTGGATCAGAAAACAATAAGCAAAGTCATGACAACGACCGCCAGAATCATCCAGAACCTGCCAGATGAATAATTCAGCAAGAAGCCCGCCAAGAAAAAGAACAAGACGTGAAAACAAAAAGCCTCAAAAATATCCCCCCGCGGCTCCGGTCACAGTTTATCGCAAATTGAAAGCGTTTTCTGTAACGATTTGAATCTGGTTTTCTTCAAAATTTCCGGCAGTCAAAACCAATCGCCCGACTTGCCATTTTTTCGAAAGCCCAGCAGCCAGGTGGAGTGTCTTCCATATATATTTCTTCCACATATACTAAAGAATAGCTCTGGGCCAGTCTGAAGATCAAAAATGGAAGTCTGGGTTCCATCTTCGCCAAAAAGTCTGCTGGTCTTTCTCCTGCTTTGTTCTGGCTTCAAACAATCTGATCAGGAAAATGAACGCTCCCAGTTTTCGCTCTTTCAAAGTCCACGACAACGGCCTAAAAATTATCAACCGATTATTAAAATGGAAATTAAATCCTTCCAGAGCCAAATCAATTCACCATCAAAATGGTCGGTTAACGTTCCAGTCTGCTTGTCTTCTGAAGTTTCTCCCTTTTCTTCTTTCTTTGGCTGACTGATCTGTTTTTCTTCCGTTCTTCGCTTTTTGATGAGGATTCTTTCCGTCTTTCCTTTCCATCTGGGCCTCCTTCAAAAAGTCTTCCTGCATCCTTTTCCGATTTGAATCCCCTGCTTTTTCGGCCTTTTGGCGGCCGTAAGCTTTTCAGACGCAGCGGTTGCCCGTTTCAGGCGGGATGGCCGTGCCTGCTTTGAAGGAACAAAGCCAGTCCATTTATCACTTTTGTTTCACATAAAGTAAAAATTAATTGTGATTTCATTGCAGATCGGATCCGTTGACCACTTTCGGCTGTCTTGTTCGTTCATTGCATTTTACTAATACCTTTCGTATAATCTTGTCTGATTCTCTGAAGACCAGGCAGGTTCTGCCTGCCTTTTCTATCCTCTTCCGGTTCAAACAAAGGAAAGGAAGTCGCTGCTTCCGGAAGAGCATGCAGCATGAAACATGGGTGAATTTTTAAGAAAATACTGGTTCGTCAGTGTTCTTGCCGTTCTTTTTATTGGTGTCCTGATTTATTACGTTGTGGACATGAATAAAGATAACGTCAATACTCTTCATCAGGCCGATGGAACCGATGTGGTGATCTCCACCACTGCCGGCAACGTAACCAGTACTGAACTGATGGACAACTCCACAGTTGCTGAACCAGGGATTCTGTTCAGTCTTTACCGGAATGCGGTAACTGACCAGACAATCGAAACTACATCTGAAATTGAAGAGCAGGCCAAAACGATGCAAAAAAACCTGGAATCCAATATTAAAGCGGATGCCACAGGAAAAACGAAAGCTTCTATTATGAGCCAGTTAGCGGGTATGGGCTTTTCTGGAGACAATGCAATTGCTGAATACAGTAAAGTTGCAGCCAAGATCCAGGTTCTGGATGGCAACTTTATCCGTGAACACATTGATCTGCTTTCTTCTTACGTTCCAGAAGGTGCCCGCACCATCTCCATTCTGACGATGAATGTCGAAGATGCCGCGAACCTGAGCGATGATGAAAAAGCAAAACAGGAAGAAATCCAGAACGCACTTGATGATGGCCAGTCTTTTGGTGAAGTTGCCGCTGAATACTCGGACGATACGGATACAAAAGATAAGAATGGTTTCTATGGTTACATCGACTCTTCCAACACGGCGCTTGACAGTGCTGTCTTAGAAAAAGCTCTGGCTTTAAATGCCGGGGATACCAGTGAATGGATTACTGTTGAATCTTCCAGTCCTGTTCTTTACATGGTTCACGTTGAAGAAACAGATGCTGATAAGATTCTTGAATCCGATGATGACACAGCTGTAACCAGCCTGGTTAACACCATCATCTCCAAAGTCAACGGTCTGGAAGCTTTCATTATCCAGAACGCTGGCCAGAAACTGAATGTGACGTTTGCCAACGATGAAATCAAGACGCAGATCGATGATTACATCAACCAGCAGACTAGCCAGCTTGATCCTTCGATCCTGGCTTTAAATACTTCTGAGGATAAAGAAGAAGACAAAACTTCAAGCGAATCGGCTGCCGATTCCAGTGAATCTGCAGCTTCTGCTTCCAGTCAGTCGGATCAGACATCTTCGACTGCTTCAAGTCAGGAGGGCGAATAAGATGAAACTGAAAAAGATTTTTGCACTCAGTGCCGCTGCCCTGATGCTCGCGGGCTGCGGAAATGGTGAAACCACCATTCCAGATGGCTCTGAAGTCATCATGACTGTTGGTGACAAGAAGATCACCAAAGGCACTGAATACACACTGGTCAAAGACTACTATGGTCCTTCTATGGCTCTGACACTGACCAACCGCCTGATTTATGACAAAGAAATCGGGCGTCCTGAAGATGTTGTTCAGGAAGCCCAGGAACAGCTCGATGATTATGCGTCCAGCGAAGGCTTCGAAGATCAGATCAAAGCCATCGGCTTTGACAGTCTGGAAGACTACCGCGATACGGCTCTGATTCCGGGTGTTCAGTCCACTCGTCTGCAGGAAAAATATTTCACAGACGCCAAAGAGGAAATCATCCAGAACTTTGATCCTGTTCTGGCTGTCATCATCCAGACTGATTCCGAAGACAATGCCAACAAAGCTCTTGAAGAGCTGAAAAATGGCCAGGATGGAGGTAAAGTCGGTGCCCAGTACGCTGCCGATGGCGCAACGTACACCGGTAGTGAACAGATCGTTTCCACAGCGGATACAACTCTGCCGACGACTCTGCTCAATGCCATTCAGGACGCCACCAAAGACGGCGTTCTCGATCAGGTATTTACCAATGATACTTCAACGGATGATAAGGAATACTATGTCGCTTCCGTTGTTTCCATGGACTACGACAAGAACCTGAAGAAAATCATCTCTGCGCTTTCCAGCAATCAGACGATCCAGTCAGACTGCCAGGTTTACTACCTGAAGAAATACGAATTTGAAGTAAACGATCAATTCCTGTTCGACTACTACAAAGCCAACAATCCTGAATACCTGGTTACAAGACCAGATCTTGCCCAAGCTGCTTCTGAAGCCAGCTCTGCAAACTAACCGACTTTTATTCTTGCCACCATAACTGATCTACACTGACCGCTCATCTGAAAACAGATGGGCGGTTTTTTCTATGGTGCTGGACGTAAGACCAGATATCCTCACAGGTTGATGGAGAAAAGAAAATACGGAACCTGGTAAACTCTTTTTCCATCAGCTTGGGCGTGCTCTCGAAGACACACAAGAAAATTTCAACGCCGCCAAAAAAAAGGAAGATACCAAATGATGATATCTTCCCTGCTTCCTGACAGAATTGAAATGTCTGCCAGAAATCCCTCAAAATCCAGCTAAATGGCTGGTTGAGGCTATTTGAACAGTTTGGAGAGTACGATGGATATGTTGTTTTTGGCTGCCCGGTAATCTGAGGGCGTTTTGCCAAAAGAGAAGGTGTAGCGGCCATCATTGCCATATACCAGCTTGTAGTGCTTATGGTCAGCGGTGATGGTAAAGCCTGCTCTTTTCAGTTCAGCAGCATGCTTGTCCAGCCCATCCCCTCTGCCAAGAACGTCCCGGATGATAGCGGACCGGGTTTCAGTTTCCCCGGTTGAAGGATTGGCTTTGAGCAGGTCTTCATAGATGGCAGCCTTGCGGCCTTCGGGATTGCTGAGCTTTAAAGCTGTCCGTATGGCTTCAAGGACAAAATCCTGGATCTCGCCCGGATAGAGTTCCTGTTCCTGTCCCAAAGCAAGCAGCCCCTCCGTTTTGCCTTTGCCGCCAGCAGCTTTAATTGAGAGCAGCATGGCCTGGTTTTCCTGCTGAAGATCCTGAATCTGACTGGTCAGCGAACTGACATCTTCATTGAGCAGATCGAAAACTTCATTCATGCTGGCTTCATTGTCTTTGTATTGTCTGGTTTCTTCGATAGCCTGACGCTGGATCTTATGGGCTTTGAGCACCATCCAGGCAGGCAGATTGCCATTTTCAAGCTGAAGATTGTAGTGGAAAATCCGTGAACAGATATCGTCCTGAAGCTGCTGCCGGTCCTGATAATCTTCTGGACGGAAAAACTCTGTGGTCTCCTCGCGGTTGGGGTAAGTCACGCTGATCTGATAGCGTTTATTGATCTTGGTCCCAAAGCCATGACCCCACCATGGCATTTCCGCAGGCAGAATCTGCGGCCCTTCCTGATCTTCAGTTAAGACCAGAACATGAGCAGCGCCTTTCAGACGCCAGGCAAGACTGGCGGCGTTGACGGGCAGGTTCCCCTGAAAATCGCCAGTAATCAATACGACCGGGATGCTCTGATAATGGTCTCCAAAAAAGATCTTTTCGAGCGTGGGGCGATCAGATTTATTCAGCAGCCAGGGTCTGGCACTATAAGGCAGAACGTCATCATTGGCAAAGAGGTCGTTGTCCATCATGACGCTGATCAGCATCGGAGTGGAAAAATCCTGATTGAGATTGGCTGCATCCTCCGAATAGGTTCGATCCAGCTGGATGAGAATTCGATGGACATTGCCAAACAAAATTGCATCCGTACGCCAGTTGATTCCATCTTCTGACTTCAGAAAGCGGGCACCATACAGGTTTTCATCAGGCAGGCAGTCAAACTCCAGGGATAGATTGTCTTTCTGAAAATGACAGACCATTTCGCCATTCCAGTCCAGTGGTTCCACACGATTGGCATCCGCAGCCTTAGCATTCCAGTCCACCATTGCCTGATAGAATTTTTCAGGCTCAAGATCCGCTCGGGCGGGCAGTATTGTTGAAAACAGCAGCATACTCTTTCTCCCACTCAAATTCTGATTCTGTATTCAACAAACAGATCGGGTTTGAGCGACTCTCCTTTCTTTTTCATTTGAACCATCCAACGGACATGGCTTTCGATTTTTATCCTTTTTAAAAAAGATTGAATCAAAAGCCTGCCGTTGTTATTGATTGTATTTTAGCGCATCCACCATCAGCCTGACAGATTTTAAGGATTTTCCTCAAGCCAGCGCTGTTTGTTCCTCAGCGCTCATCGACTTCAAGATGGGCATCATACCAGTCGAGCTGGTTTCGAAAGGCGAATTCTTCCTGATCCTGCAGTCCGATAAACCAGACCTGATCGACATCCTGATGATTGAACAGATAAGTTCGATCTGAATCAATCATGCCTTCCGGCCAGAGGACGGCACAATAATCGTAGATTTTACCCGAAGCTAAATGTTTCTGAAGGCGGCCGACAATCATGAGCCGCTTTTTCCCTTCATTGAGGGTGACGACACTGCCAAGCGGCAGAATTTCTTTTTGCATAGTGACTTTCACTTTCTAGACGATCGAGCCAGACTGGTTTCTGGCCATCAATCAATGACAGGGAGTTCGGGCTGGTGACATCCAGCCCACTCCGACTCTGACGAGAGCCGGTTTCAATTCCCTGTCTGCTGATTACTCAATTCATACTTAATTAATACTCAATTAATACTCAACCTGTATGCGGACGCCGCCGCCCGCAAACAGGGCGCCATTGGTACTGATTTCCCAATGACCGGGTTCATTGGCATAACGGAAACCGGCTTCCACGCTGCCAACCGAACCGCTTACACCGACCGTTACTTTGGCATCGGCCAGCTCGAAAGCCAGTGAACATTCCCCGCGCGCGGCAGCAGCACCCACCTGAGCACTGAGAACCTGCTCATCTTTGGAGAATGTTGCCTGTGCTTCTCCATACAGAGCGCCGACTTCAGCGGCGGCCCCAATTTCGGCATTGACAAAGTCATTGCCGATTTTTGCTTTTCCTTCGGCCCCAAGCAGATGCGCACTGGCTGAGGCTTCTACATCCAGTTTTGGATCGAACTTTTTGTTTTTCATCAGCCGCAGGTAAGCTTTGCCCTGGGCATTGGCTTCAAGGGTACTGACAGCCCCATAGGCGCTCACATAGTCGTTTTTGTAGGCTGCGCTGGTGGCGCCAACTGCATAGCTGGCCTGTCCGATGGCCTCAGCAGTCCGACCAGAGGCCAGCCCACTTACAGTTCCCTTATATGTTCCGTTATAAACGACACCTGGCAGATTGGCTACATGAATCTGCTGGGATGAACTTAACTGGTTTTCATTACTTTCTCCCAGCTCAGCCAGCCGCAAAAAGAACGACTGAAGACTGTCAAGTTTGGCCTGAATCTGGGCATGGCGGCTTTGAAGCGATGGATAACTGAAGGAAACCGCACCTTTCAGCCCGGCAATTGCCGAAGCAAGCTGTTTACATGTTTCTGTGTCGAGCTGCATCTTCAATCTCCCTGATCTCCTGGATCTGTTGTGCGATCCACGATCGAATCTGCGAGATCGCAGCATGAATGGCGGCTTTTTCTTCGCTTTCCAGCCAGTCCGGCAACGAACTGGCAAACCGGCTCAGACCCGCCGAAAGAGCGGAATAGTACGAGGTGTTCATGCACCTGCTCCAAGAGCAGTTTCATTTTCACGGTAGGCTGTCGCAGTCTGAGTGAGGTACGTACAATAGTTTTCCACCAGCTGAATATATTTCGGAAAAACTGGTGCTAACATTTCAAACTGGTTAAGGGCAGCCGTTGCAGCTGGAGAGTCCCAGAATGAGGACATGGAACGGATCTCTTGTTTGATCTGTTCAAAGAGAGTCTCCATCTGGACTTTTAAAGCCGTTACTTGAGAGCTTGTCGAATCAAGCATATCACTTGAAATTAATACACCTTCCATGGTGAGTCCTTTCCGGATCCAGGATCACTGGGTCTTCTGATATCATGCAAAGATCGGATGAGTCTGCAAAGATTTGTTCTGCAAGCGGACCAATCTTTTTAGATCGATCAAAAACTGGCATGAGAACTTCATTTTCCAGAAAATCGATCTGTGATAAAACCGGGACGATGAGTACGGAATTCCGGTTCATTTTTTCTATTCAGTTTTAGTTTTTCTATGTTAGGAGTGCGTTGAACTGGCAGACCTTCCGGAAACAATAACCAGATCAATTCTCTTGAGTTCCTTGGTCTGCAAAAGAACTTTCTTATCCATCAAAAACGCACAGCAGGGTTGTCTTCCAGCAGATGACGCGTGGTATGCCGCTCTTTGAATCCATCAGAGCGGGCACGAGATTGTCTGATGGTTCCCACAGCATTCAGAAGTCTGAGATCTGTCTGTGGGCTGTCTTTTTCTGGCTGATCAGAGACTTTAGGACTTTTGAGTCGTTGATCTGCTGACCAGCGTTCCTTTGTATTTCTCTTCCGTCTGCCAGAGGATGGTCTGCTCTTGGCTGGCTTATAAGAGGCGGGCATTAGCGGTCCGGTTTTCCTGGAGCTGCTGGTAGGCATCTGCATCGCTGATCAGCAGGGTGGCATAGGCGTCGATAGCGCTTTTGAGCTGCAGCATTTTTGGACGCAGGGCTTCGAGCTGGGTGATGAAAGCCTGAGAATCAGAGCCTTGCCATACAGACTGGAGTTCGTTCATCCGTGAGAGCATGGAAGACATCAAAGACTCATACTCTCCGGATTGTCTTTGCATATCGGTTCCGGTAGATCGGATCTGGTTGTAGTTCGCTTGAATTCGCATAAATTTCCTTTCCTTCGAAGGGTTGGCTTCGGAATTGATTTTCAGTTGTGTTTTGTAATCGGCGCTGATCAATCTGTAAGCAGGGCATACCTGGCAGCAACGACAATCAGCCGGTCGCCTTCGACAAGATCTAAAAGGTTCAGCGGTGTATGTTCATCGAGAAAATGACCGACAGCCATTGAATAAAAGATCGGCGGGCAGTTTAGATGCCACTCTGTATGGCAGAGGACTGCCAGGCGATGCAGAGTCATCCGGGCTGGCTTTTCGATCTGAATCTGGTAGATCAGACCTGTCGTAAGGACTTGAAATGTGACAATCATCAGACCCCTCCTTTCGCAGCCTGATTTTCTGGGTTGTTTTCTGAGCTATTTGTGCTGGACAGACTTTCTGTCTATCGGTTTTCTTGTTCGTCTTCCTGATCGATCAGGGAGGCAGGCTGAAGATCAACCGTCAGTCCTTTGCGGATCAAAATGGCAGAACCCATCACATCAAGGGGCATGCTGATCTGCAAAGCATAAGCAAAATTGCTAAGACCTTTGCCAAAATAAAGAACATCGCCAACTTTGCAGGCCTGCACAAGAAGAGCAGTACCATCGAGCTGATCAGATAAATCCAGCAGGCACAACATTCTGGATGCGGGAGCCGGACTGAGTTCAAGCAATGGATCTTCCATCTGCAGCCGCTTTGCCAGTTGACGGGCTGGTTTTTTCCCAGCTGCTGAAGACCAGGCCAGCGTCAGGGTATAGTTTTCCAGAACGTAAGGTTTTTGGCTGGCGGCTTCCACGCCGACAAGACCGGACAGACTGTTGCCAAACAATTCCTCCGCACGGGCTTGATTGAGAACCCGGTGAAATCCCTGGGGAAGTGCAAACAAAATCGGTTTGGGATAGTGCTGGCCGAGTACCAGACGGCGAACCTTGCCCTGATCGAGCAGGTGCACAATTGGCGCTGGTTCAAGACTGGAAAGCTTACCTTCAAAGAGCAGTGCACACTGATCACGGCTTTCCAGGCCACATCCCATGCGGTAATCTGCAAGCGCCAGGATTTTTTCCTGGCGAAATTCAATGCGCTCACAGACCACCAGCAGCGTAATGCTGGTCAGGCGCGACAGTCTGGTGAGCAGCATCAGTGGCACATTCTGATCCAGTTTGACGATAACAAGAATCGGCTGCTCACTTTTCTCTAACTGCCATAAGGAGGCCAGACTTTGACCAAAACATGCCTGGGCATTCATTGAAAACGGGGCATTTTGGGGCAGGGCTTGCGATGAAAATCCAGCCAGAACTGCCTTCTCTTTCCAGGAAGCTGCAAATAACAAAGCAGCCTGTTCGATCGCCTCTTGCTTGCCAGCCAGAAAATATGTTTTTGACGGAATCAGTTCAAATGGCTCAAGCCGGTTGAGTCGGTCTTCCAAAACTCCGGTCAGTCTCTCGCTTGTAAATCTTGGATCATCAACCAGCAGCCAGTTTCGCTTTTCCTGGCGAGCCAGGATCGTTTTACGCATGGCTTCCTGCAAGGAGATCTGGTTGATTTCTTTCCAGCCTTCTGTCTGGTCAAACTGCCTGAGAATGGAACTTCCATCGGCCGGTTCTTTGAGATAAAAGGCACGGCCTGTTTTTTTAATTTCATTTCCACACTGCAAATAGAACTGACCGCTTTTGGAAAGATGAGCAGCTTTGTCATGGCCAAGGACTTCCTTGGAATCTGCTGCATCTAAAACCGGAAAACATAACCGGCTTTTCGAGTTGGCCCAGATCTGCTCATCGACCAGACCGGCTGGTTTCTGGGTGGAAAGAATCAGATGAACCCCAAGAGATCGACCAATGCGCGCCGTTTCCTGGAGAGATTTCATAAATTCGGGATACCGGCTTTTGAGCTGGCCAAATTCATCCACACAGATGATGATTTCCGAAAATGGTTTTCCATCCACTGGATCCGGGCAGACTTCGATCTCTCCGCTAATCCCAGGATGCTGATGCAGATAGCTGGAAACAGCTTCCTGCCTGCGATCCAGCTCCATTTTCAGAGCCTGTTCCATCCGGACAATTCCTGCTCCTGTCAGATTCGTCAACACCCCGGCGGTATGGGGAAGACTGACAAATGGAGTTGAAAAGGATCCTCCTTTAAAATCGATCAGGACGTACTGAAGGGCGCGGGCCTTGTTTTGAAAAGCAAGCTGAAACAGAATCGAACACAGGCCTTCACTTTTTCCGCTTCCAGTTGCTCCCGCAATCAGCGCATGTGGTCCTTCCTGTTTGAGATCCCAGAACAGACCCGGAGCCAGTTCAACGAGCAGATTGGACTGATCCGAGCAGATTTGATGACTGAGGCAGGAAGGTCGGACATCAGGCTGGTCTCTTTTCTCCTGCACCAGAAAACTGGCCTGCCGCATTTTGTGGGCATATGGAAAGGTCGAAGGAAAAATCGAGCAGTACAAAGAGTCAGTCTGGGCCGGCCTGGTGTAGAGATCGACCAGCGTATCTTTGTCCCCAAGCTCCTGTCTTGCGAGTTTGCGGCAAGAAAGGATCGTCCATTCGATCCCGGGGTATTTGCTTTTGCAGGAAAGAAAGTCCAGCACATCTTCAAAACAAAGGGTTTTTCCTTCCAGAAAGGAGCATGGAAGTTTTGGAATCTGGTTCTCTTTAAACCCAATCCAGGCCAGTCTTCTGGATTCATTCCAGACCTGCCAGGCATAGAACAGGACCAGCCAGTGCAGCTGAGCCAGGGACCAGTGACTCAGGCACAGCACACTTCCCTGTTCCAGAAATTGCCAGCCAAGACAATCCAGTTTCAATGCGGCTAACTGATCAACGGCCTGTCTTGAGGCTGTTGAGGCCATCTGCCAGCCGATCTTGGGAAGATCAAGGGATCCAAAGTTCTGTCTTGCCATGGCAATCGGCAGTTTCCAGTGAACCTGCGATAAAACGGACCGACTTCGCGCGTCGACTTGAAGCAGCACCTCTTTTTCTTTGAGAAACTGGTCATTTCTTGCCTGGCGCAGATCTTCAATTTCTTTGAGTTTTTTCTGCAGGTAAGCGAGATAGTCATTCATCTGCGTAATCCGGTTCTGTTTTTCCAACGTCTTGCGCCGATGGGCATTCCACCCATACCAGCCTGCAAAGGCACTGGCTGTAATTCCGGCGCTGACCAGACCATTTGCCAGACTGGCTGGATTGGAAGGATTCATCAAAAACCCACTGACTGCTGAGGCTAACGAACTGATCGCAATCATCCCGGCCGGAGAAGCCATTGTCTGTGGTTTTGGTTCACTGGAATCAGGCGGCGACTCGATTGCAAAGACACAAGGTGCACCTGGCGGGGTGAGTTGAAAGCTTCCTATTTCCTGTAAAGGTGGTTTTGAAGCTTTGGCCACCATTTCAGATCGAAACGGCTGCAGCTGGGGATATTTCATGCCGCTTCCCCGTTGGTTTTGAATCAGCAGATCAGATGGCAGTCCGCTGGCACATGCAATCAGGCAGTGATCCAGATACCAGAAACGGCAGCCCAGGACCTCAATCTGATCCATTGGCTTGAGCTGAATCTGATCTACTCTTTTCTGGTTGACCAGAACCAGAATCTGACGGCCAGTTTTCAGATCCCACCCGATCTGGCCAGAGCCATGAGTCGCATAGGACTCTGTTGGAAAAGAACCGTTTTGGCCGCGGTCTGTTCTCTGGCCAGAGATCTCAAACCAAAGGCCCAAGCTGGCACTTCCCAGCGCAAAATACGATGACAGGGCGATAAAGATCAGATCTTCAGCTTCTTTAGATCGGCTGGATCGATCAGAGCATCCGACGGCGGCGCACATCCAGAATCAGCCCAGCGGCAGCCCCAAGAACTGGAAAGACGACCTTGAGACTTTGAAATGGGTTATGACAGTTGAGATCACTGGCATAAACCGTCTTACCATCTCTCATCACGCGCAGTCTGCTCGAACCAAGCCGCACAGGAACGGACAGGTAATTCTGGCCAAGCTCGTCCTGCTCGATTTTTGTCTGGATGTCCTGGCCATCAATGCGAATCTGGTACGTACCGGGCTGGTCATTGACATACATCCGTAAGGTTTCCCCTGGTGTCAGTGACTTATCCCCCACCGGCTCAAAACCACGGCACAAAATCGGCTGGCTGCTCTTGTCCTGGAGATGGCCGACAATCTTTCCTTCTTCAGAAAGGGTGAACACCGTGTTGATCTGGCCGTTTCGGGTATTAAGTTCACTTTGTACCGGCTGGCCGATCGGAATCACAGTCCACGAAACGGTAGAACTCTGGTGATCTTCGCTCTGGATTTTTGCTTTCACATCAAAGGCCGCATTCCGTTCTGCCGCTACGGCTTCTTCCAGGTCGGGATAGACTTTCTGGCTTGCCTGAGAACGAACCTCAAGAGCCTGAAGACTTCCATGATCGACGTGAACCTGTAAGGCAGAAGGATCTTTGATATACAGACGATTTCCTGCCTGAATACTTCGCTTATCGACTTTGAGAGCGGCCGAAACCGATGGCTGACGGACTGGGCTGGCCATCAGTGCATGGCTGGCAGAAGTTTTGGCATCCAGATCCAGACGGGATGAAATCCCCAAGGCATCCATTGATGGCTTCTGCAAAAAAACATCTGCCTTTAAAGAAGGATCCTGGATAGAATTCTGAGCAGGCTGACCAGAATTTTTGGAAGCGGCAAACGTGATCTCGTCCTTTGCCGGTGAGAACCGGTCTGGCAAAGATGTGTTTGCCAGATTTAGATGGGTATCTGCCAGAGAGGATGGATCCAGAGCATCCAAGGAAGCCGGTGCCTGAACAGATCCGGGACTTTGAACACTCAATGCTGGCTGCTCTTGAGCGGCTGAGGCGATTAGATTCGAAGAAGCCGGTGCGGCCAAAGTAAAATCCAACGTATCCAGAATCGGCTGCGGATCAGCAGCCTGAATGGTATCGCTGACCTTCGAAAGATCAACATCCGGTGCCTGAATCAGAGGCACTGTCCCTACTGTTTTTTCAGAATTCAGATTCTGACTGGACGAAATCTTGTCTTCTGAAAGCTGAAACTTTGAAGTACTGCTTCCGGAGTTTCCGACACTGGAAACATTCTGTACGGCAACCATTGATGGATTGGACTGTGGTTTTGAGGCCGGTTTTGAGGTGCTGACAAACACTGGTGTAGTCTGCTCGGGTTTGAGGACAGCAACTGGATGGGATGACTGGTCTGGACTTAGAGAAGGTTCCAGTGCATTCCAGGTTGAATCCAAACTGGAAGGTTCACTTTTCCAGATCTGCAGCACATTACCCTGCTCATCGAGCAATCGGACGGTGACTGCTTTTTCTCCAAGAGCCAGCGTAGTCAGCCCCTCTTCTACAGACATGTGCTGAATCTTGCCATCTTCTTCAATTTCAATGACCGATCCGGGCTGGTCTGGCAGCTCAAAGGTAATCGGATCATTGCCTAGAACGATGATGGGAACTTCTGATCCAGTTTTTTCTCTGGTGTCTTCTTTGACGTCTTGCGTGATTTCTTGTGGGATACTCTCTTCATTCCTTATCGACTGTTGTTGCTGACTGTCGAATGGACAATCCGTCTGGCTTGCGGACTGAGTCTGAAGATCTGCATCGATCGGCACAACTGTGGCTGGATCAGAATTCGATGCATCTGGCAAAGATCCGCCTTGCGACTGACCTTCATGCTCCTGATGAGATTCATCAAGCTTTAAATTTTCTTCTGGCTGGATAAGGTTCTGATTTTCGCTATCAGTCTCTTGCGGGTATTCTCCCGTAAGAGACTGATGCAGGTTGACCTCAACAGAGATTGGTTCGGGCTGCAGCATGGGCTGCACGACAGGCATAGGCAGCATAAAATTCTCCTTTCTGTTTTTTTCTGCCTTTAATCAAGCAGATATTCTTCGTTTCTTCTGGTCGGGACGGAAGTCATCTAATGCGGCAAGAAAACCTCATAGCTTGCTGTGGGGAGGAATTGCCGCCAAGCATCTGCTGTTCGATGTTTACAATGATGCTTTTTGCTTATCAATAAGCCATCCATTTGATGACTCAAGTCTTTTTAATTTCTTCCAGGAAACAGATGCAGATACCGTAGTTCCATCAAGCATCCTGATATCGAATCTGCCTGATGTTCGTTTTCCAAAGATAAAACACTCTGTTTTCTGGTATCTGATCTTATCGAACAGCTGAAAGCTCATAATGACCTTTGCCGACTGGTTCAGTTTTCTGATGCCGCCTTTAGAAGGATTGAATTTATGAATCTGTCGGTTATGACATCTCACTTTCCTGCTGAAAAAGACGGTGTGAATAGGTCTTGCTTCTGGATGGCCTGCAATGCATCTCGCATCAACGTAGTGCTCTTTGGCAAGACCATGCCCAAGACGTTCTGCTTTGGTCAGATATCCGAATGTTTCTTCTACTGGAATTGGAGCAAATTCTGTCTGTGCCCTTTCCAGCAGAGTCTTTCGCATGGTCCCCATAAAAGCCGCATCTGCAAATGAAGCCGGCTTAAGAATCTTATCGGGAAGTTTGATATTCCCTTTATGGTATTCCTGATGGCAGTGTTTACAGAGCGTAACCAGATTTTCCGGACGGTTACTGCCGCCATCTTTTCTTTGGTGAATATGATGGACCTGCAGTTCCTTGTCTTTGGATTCTCCTTTGCAGCACTGACATGTGTATCGATCCCGGAACAGTACATAGTCTTTGACATTGAACCAGTCTTTCATTTCGCCGTTCTGGTAATCTTTGCCTTCAGGAAGTTTTTGCCCTGCAAGCTGTGCTTTCAGTTTCTGTGTATCAAAAGAGGCTG
>CAJTVE010000016.1 GCA_910579655.1 uncultured Allobaculum sp.
AGTTTTTGCCCGTCATTTTTGAAAAAATCAAGTACCCCCCTCCACCGGAAACAATGTGGATAACCGAATCGAGAAAGATTTGTTTGCATTTTGAAGACAAAACACGAAAAATGGTTTTGTGAAAAAAGCCATGAATTATTCGGGGATTATATGATTTTTTGTTAATCGAGTAAAAAAGCAATATAATCGCAGTTATAATCCATAACACTCCAGGAATGGTTGAAAAAGAATGCCGGATTACATTTTGAATCAGCGAGCTTTGGATCTGATTGGCCTGAAAGCCCAGAACACCAAGCACTGCAGCCAAAACCGAAGTTCCAATAGCCATACCAACTTTATTGCCAAGGGAGACAAAGGCATACTGAAATCCGTCATTTCGAACACCAGTTTTCCATTCTCCGTACTCTACGCAATCAGGAATAATGGCATAAATCGCAGTGTTGAATCCGCAGAAGAACAACTGGGAAAGAGCCGATAGAATATAGAACGGAACAGGTGAGAAAACCGGACTGAAAAAGTACAGCGCAAGCACACAGATTCCGGTGCCTGCCGCAAACAGCGAAGCCGCATGTCCTTTATTGCCCAGCCATTTGAAAACCAGGGGAAACATCGCTGCTCCAATAATGGACGGAACGATCAAAACCAGGGAATAGGTTGTAAAAAGTGCCTCGTTTCCTTCTACATATTTGAAGTAATACATCAGATTTGCACTGCGTCCATAGTGAACAAGTCCAAATAGAAGCTGACCGGCAAGAGCAACCAGATACGGTTTATTTGCAAGAGCAGCCTGAAGCTGAACCTTGATTGACACTTTCTCTTTGGCTGGAATACTGCCAATTTCTCTGGTTTTGGCAAAACAGAACCAGTGACAGGCAGTAAAAATAGCTCCATACAGAATAGTCACCAGCAGATATCCCCGGGATTGATTATTTCCACCAAATAAAGCAATCAGCGGAAGCGTAATGATATTAATAATATTGATTGCGATCATGGCACAGACTGAGCGCGAAGTGTTGATCTGGGCCCGCTCTTCCATATTCTGTGTCATTGCCCCACATAAGGTCCCATAAGGGATGTTGACGCACGTATATCCCAGGACCAGCAGACAATATGTAACATACATATAGATGGTTTTGGACCCATCGGACCAGTTTGGATGCGCCCAGAAAGTCAGGACCAGGATAACTGCCGTCAATGGCGCTCCAAACAACAGCCAGGGGCGGTAACGCCCCCAGGGCGTTCGTGTCCGGTCGCTAAGGCTGCCAATCAACGGATCATTGATAGCATCCCAAAAGCGGGAAAACAGCATCAGCATTGAAACAGCAGCCATCGAAATTCCACAGACATCAGTATAGAAAATCATCAGGAAATTGCTGACAAACATCCAGCTGAAATTGCATCCTACATCTCCAAATCCATAAGCAATCTTACTGAGAAGCGAAACCTTAATGTTTGTTTTTTCCTGAACAGTCTGCCTTTTTACAGACTGCTCAAAAAAACGTTGATTCTGACTTTCAAATTCATTTAACGCTGCAGCCAGTTCACCTTCTGGCTGCATTTCGTATTCATTCATCCTGTTTCCTCCCTGGCCCTTTCAATTGGCTCTCTTCCCTTCTAAATAGCCTTATCACAGAGCGCTGCCCGGACTTTCACGAGCATGAGCCGCTGATGAATCCAATCTGTTTGTAAAGTGCTTTCTGCCGATCAAAATAATCGTCTGAATCTACTTTTTGCATGAACTCATTTTTGGTTTGATTCGTATCAAGTCAAGCACCCGGCATGAATCTCTGACTGATCATTCAATCGTTTTTCAATTTTTCCTCAGATTGTTCCTGAATTCCGCTTTTTTCTACAGATTATTTCTGCAGCCGACAGGAATCTTTATTCTTTTTCGATTTTTACAACCGCTTTGACAATGTTAGCTTTATCTGCAACGCTGCGATCCATTGCATTCTGGATGTCATCGAATTCAAATACGTCTGTAACCAATCCTTTCAGATTGACTTTTCCGGAAGCGACTGCGTCGATAGCCATCGGATAAATATGGCGATAACGGAAAACCGTTTTGAAAGTCAGCTCTTTGTCGAGTGCAAGACTCATTGGCAACGTCATTTCACCTGTTTTTGAGTAACCGACAAGAACGATAGTTGCCCCTTTTTTGGTCATATGAATCGCCTGGCGGGTTGTGATTTCTGTTCCGGCTGTTTCGATCACCAGATCACAACCTTTTCCATCGGTCAGGTGTTTTACAGCTTCCACTGCATTCTCATTCTTTCCATTGATAACCCCGTCTGCTCCCAGCTCCAGAGCTTTTTCCAGACGTTTATCCATTACATCAACGACATAAACGCGGCTGACTCCTTCAGCTTTAAGGGCCATCATGGAAACCAGACCAATACAGCCAGCTCCCATGACAACAGCGGTCTGCCCGGCATGGGCCCCACCTTGATTGGCAGCATGGAATCCTACGGCCAGCGGTTCAATCAACGCGCCTTCGAGCGTGCTGACACTATCTGGCAGTTTAAAGCAGAGGTCCGCTTCATGAGCCACATATTCCTGAAAGACACCGTCGACTGGCGGAGTAGCGAAGAAAACTACATCCGGACAGAGGTTGTACTTACCCTCACGGCAGAATTCACAATGACCACATGTTTTTCCAGGTTCCAGAGCGACCCGATCACCCACTTTAAGATGCTTGACGTTCTTACCGACTTCGACAACCGTTCCGCCTGGTTCATGGCCGAGGACGAAAGGTGGCTCAACGACGTAATCGCCGATTGCTCCTGTTTCGTAATAGTGCATATCGCTGCCGCAGATTCCGACATATTCAAGCTTGACCAGAACTTCATCATCCTTTGGTGTTGGAATCTGGCGTTCGGTATATCCCATTTTGCCAATTCCTTCCATTACTGCCACTTTCATCATTCCATTCATTACTCTATCCTCCTAAACTTTAGATACTTTTATAAAGTATCTATGTAAGTGATTTCATTAAACCAGCTGTGCTTTGAATTGTCAATACGCTCTCCCGATTTTTTGATAAAGATTTAAAGCTCAGGTTACTGTTCACACGTCACCACTCACAACGATAAATAAGCCAAAAAGCCGATTTTGTCAGAGCACACAAAACCGCTCCGACAAAATCGGCTTTAAATTTATCCTTTACTTTGTTCTATTTACTTGGATTGGCGAACACTGATTTGGCCGTCTCCAAAACATTATTTTCCCGCATACGAACAGTCATATGCAGCTGAAAACAAAACAGCGCATGGAAAATCAATTCTCAGGGCGCTACAGGGTGGCAATAAATTCTTCGATCTGCGTCAGGGCCGCCCCGACAGCAGAAGCTTCAAGGCGATATTTGCAGTACTTCAGATAGGAAGAATCCAGACCGAATGTGTTGCGGTTTTCCAGTTTTCCCTTAAGCGACTGGCCATACTCTTCAAGGAAGGCTCCCACATATCCTCCAACAATCACATCAGCGTCAAAACACATATGCAGATTGTTGATTGCAACGGCCAGATAATCCAGATACTCTTCCCAGATCTGTTTCAGTTCAGGATTATTTTCAGACAGGCCTGCAAAGAAAGCGCCCAGATCGCCATTCGTTTGCTCAGACAGAACATTGGCATTGCAATAGGCATCCAGACATCCCTTTTTTTTGCAATAACATGGTTTGCCACCAATAACCAATGTCATATGTCCAAATTCACCAGCCCGCAGATGGCTTCCTGTATATAAGGTACCCTGGTTGAGAATCGCTCCGCCAACACTGTTGCTTAATGACAGGTAGACCAGGTTTTCTGAAGACGTCTTTCCATAAATTTCAGCCAGGCCGCCTGCATTGGCATCATTGATAAAATTACAAGGATAAGAAATATGTCGGGAAAACGCTGTAAGAGGGACATCTTTTAAATTCAGTACATGAGAATCTCTCAGCAATCCGGCTTCATTATCCACAATCCCAGGCAGAGAAATTCCAACTCCAAGGACTGACTCTGCCCGACCATATTCACGGATGATTTCTACCACAAGATTTCCCAGGTCTTTAAGATAACTCTCGTCAAAAGTAAAAGGCTTTTTTATTCGTTTATACCGAAGGACTTCTCCAGCCAGATTGACCAGGACCACACTGACGTGATTTGCCGTCAGATCCAGTCCGACGGCAAGCCGGGCATCCTCAACCGGAGCATACGCTTTGGCCTTGCGGCCGCCTGTGGACTGATACTGACCAACTTCCTGAATGAGGCCCATTTCAAGAAGTTCTTTTACATTTGCCAGGATTGTCGGCCAGCTGAGTGCAAGCCGATTTGAAAGTTCGGTCTGGGAAACACGCTGATTGGAGAGAATACATCGAAACGTCTGAATTCGATTGCGGCGTTTTACATCTACATTGCTTTTGAAAGAAGATTTCATAAGTCACCATCCATAAGCCAAGCAAGGGTACCCCATCCAAATGGCTAAGCAGGTAGTCTGAGTGGGGCCATTGACAATCTGTTTTATAAAGTTTCTATATACCAGATTAGAAGATTCACGAAAAGACTGCAAGACCTCTCCCCTTATCGAAATCGCGTTGTCTCGCCATTCATTCGATTGAGTCTCCGTTCATAATTGATGAATTCTCTTCGCACATGGACTGATTTCCGGACCTTACGCAAATGTGATTTTTAGCACTAATAGTCATGGCGAATGAATAAACTTGCATCATTCATAATATCGATGGGAGCTAAACATATTATTTGTGTAAGAGCTGATTTCCTTATCCAAATTTTAAAGAAAATCTATTTCGTTCATTGCTTAATGGATCAAACCGTAGAAGCAAATGGCCATTCTTTACCCTCTGAATCTTACGGCAAAGCAAAAAGGCTCTACCAGATTCGAAGAATCAATGACAGAGCCTTCAAATTCAGAAATCAAAGGCCTTAGGCTTCTGTTTTCAGAATCAAATGCTTATTTCGAGTGTTTAATTGCAGCCTGAGCAGCAGCCAGACGGGCGATTGGCACACGGTATGGAGAGCAGGATACATAATCCAGGCCCAGTCCGTCTACAAATTCGATGGAGTTAGGATCTCCACCATGTTCGCCGCAGACACCAAGGTGGATGTCAGGACGAGTTGCACGACCCCGTTCAGCCGCAGTTTTAATCAGTTCACCCACACCAGACTGGTCGAGTCTTGCAAATGGATCCTGATCGTAGATCTTGGCATCGTAGTATTCTGGTAAGAAGTTACCCGCATCATCACGGGAGAAACCGAATGTCAGCTGAGTCAGGTCATTTGTACCAAAGGAGAAGAATTCTGCAGCTTCAGCCAGTTCGCCGGCTTTCAGAGCCGCACGTGGAACTTCAATCATTGTACCCACATGGTATTTCATGTCGGAGCCTTCTTCAGCCAGGATTTTCTGTGCTGTTTCATCAACGATCTTTTTAACGTATTTCAGCTCTTTCAGATCGCCGATTAATGGCAGCATGATTTCTGGTTCAAGGTTCCAGTCAGGATGTTTCTTATTGATGTTGAGAGCAGCGCGGATAACGGCTTCAGTCTGCATCTTGGCAATACCAGGATTGGAAACAGCCAGACGGCTTCCACGATGGCCCATCATTGGGTTGACTTCATGCAAAGAATCAACTACAGCCTGCAGTTCTTCTGCTTCCATACCCATTTCAGCAGCCAGGTCAGCGACTTCTTCAGGTTTGTGCGGCAGGAACTCATGCAGAGGTGGATCCAGGTAACGAACTGTCACTGGACGGCCTTCCATTGCTTCATAGATTCCTTCGAAGTCAGCCTGCTGCAGTGGTTCAAGTTTTGCTAAAGCAGCATCCATCTGTTCTGGAGTTTTGGAAACGATCATTTCACGGATCGCTTTGATCTTGTCTCCGTCGAAGAACATATGTTCGGTACGAACCAGACCAATACCTTCCGCACCAAAAGCAACAGCCTGTGCAGCATCTCTTGGGGTATCTGCATTCGTGCGGATCTGCAGACGACGACGATCGTCAGCCCACTTCATGAAGCGTTCGAAGTCACCGGAGATTTCAGCAGGAACAGTCTTAACCGCCTGACCATAAACTTTTCCCGTAGAACCATCTAAGGAGATCCAGTCACCACGTTTGAATGTCTTGCCGTTTACATAGAATTCGCCTTTTTCTTCGTCGATTGTAATGTCACCAGCACCGGATACGCAGCATTCACCCATACCACGGGCAACGACAGCCGCATGAGAAGTCATACCGCCACGAACGGTGAGGATACCTTCAGCAGCAGCCATACCCTGGATATCTTCTGGAGAAGTTTCCAGACGGACCAGAACGACTTTTTTGCCATTTTCAGCTTCAGCAATGGCTTCTTCAGCAGAGAAGACAACCTGGCCGCAGGCAGCGCCTGGAGAAGCTGGAAGAGCAGTTGTGATGACTTCAGCCGCTTTCAGGGAATCGGCATCGAACATTGGGTGTAATAAGGAATCGAGCTGCTGTGGTTCAACCATGAGCAGTGCTTCGTCTGTATTGATCAGGCCTTCATCGACCATATCGCAGGCAACTTTCAGGGCAGCCTGAGCAGTCCGTTTACCATTCCGGGTCTGCAGCATGTACAGACGGCCGTTTTCAATGGTGAACTCCATATCCTGCATGTTTTTGTAATGATGTTCAAGAGTATCGCAGATATTTACAAACTGTTCGAAAGCCTGAGGAGCAATTTCTTTTAACTGGCTGATTTTGTTTGGTGTACGAACACCCGCAACAACGTCTTCACCCTGGGCGTTCATTAAGAACTCACCATACAGAGTGTTTTCACCGGTTGCAGGGTTACGGGTGAAGGCAACACCAGTACCGCAATCGTTACCCATGTTACCGAATACCATCATCTGTACGTTAACAGCTGTACCCCAGTCAGATGGGATATCATTCTGCTGACGATAGAAGATCGCACGTTCGTTGTTCCAGGAACGGAATACGGCTTCGATGGCTTCCATCATCTGGGCTTTAGGATCTGCCGGGAAGTCTTCGCCTAATTCCTGTTTATAGAATTCTTTAAATTTCTTGACGAGAACTTTCATGTCATCTGCATCAAGATCAAGGTCGTTTTTAATGCCTTTTTCGGCTTTCAGTTCATCAATGATTTCTTCGAAACGCTTTTTCGAAAGTCCTTTAACGACGTCAGAGAACATCTGAATGAAACGTCTGTAAGAATCGTATACAAATCGTGGGTTGCCGGATTTTTCCGCCATCGAAGCGGCAACTTCATCGCTGATACCGAGGTTCAGAATGGTATCCATCATGCCAGGCATAGAGGCTCTGGCACCGGAACGTACCGATACTAACAGAGGATTTTCGGGATCTCCAAATTTTTTACCTGTTTCTTTTTCGAGAATATCGAGATATTCATAGATCTGTTTCTGGATATCTTCGGAGATTGCTTCCCCGTCGTCATAATACTTGTTGCAAGCTTCAGTCGTGATGGTAAAACCGTTTGGTACAGGCATACCGAGTTTGCTCATTTCGGCAAGGTTGGCCCCTTTACCACCGAGCAGTTCACGCATATCCGCATTGCCTTCATTGAAAAGATAAACGTATTTCTTTTCCATGCGTTTCCTCCTTATATTTTTCTCATACTCCAACATTCTACCCCAAAATTTTTTTAAAGGAATAAAGCCCCCAAACTCCGGCTGAAATGTGGCCTCTTCTATTGAAAACTGTTCCGTTTTTGAATTATTTTCCAAAGATTCTGCGTCTGTTTTGAGACAAAGAACATCGATTTTGTGTTGTCTTGCCGGGCATACGGCGCGCTTTGTACACTTGCGAAGACACTGCTCAAAGTATTCTTTTTGTTCAAGCGCTACCAAAAAGTCGACTTCTTTATCTGACAGCGTATTGGAAACGGTTACCAGCGGCCTGCTGATCATTGAAGGGTTCTGAATCAGTTCACTTACAGAGATCCCATAATAATTTGCGATTGCGGTAATATCTGAAGCGTTGGCCTGCTGATCCAATAAGAAGCGAAAAACATTTTCTTCCTCAATTCCGACTTCCATCTCATTGGCAGACTGTTTGATGGATCGGGCTCTGGAACAGCCCGGAATGGTAAAAAGTCTAATCATCGTCTTGGTTCTCCTGTTTATTTCCTTATTGTATTCCATGTTGCAAGACATCGGCGGACTCTCTTGATCTTGCCAGTCATTGGCAGGCTTTTCTGCCGCCATAGACTTGCCTGCCGTCTTTTTATCCATGCTGTATCCATGCTGTATCCATCCTGTCTTCAGGTCTGATTGCTCTGCCAGCGTTTATAGAGCCTGCGGCCTGCAGCTCATCATTTCAAAAACAATTTTGCATGATAAAATTCATGAGGTAAAAATTCACGAGGGATATTCAGAAAGTAAAAGTACAGGGAAAGTCTTCCCTGTTCCAACCTGTTGAAGGATCAGCCATATTTTGAACGGTTCAGGAATTTTTGGCTTTCTGAATTTAAAATCTCTTCAAAAGAGAATAGAGTTTACAAAGACAGACATAGAAAACAGACAGAGAAGAACGATAAAGATCAACCTCTGCCAATTTTCTTTTCAACTGTTCAAACAAAGGAGTTATCGCATTATGAAAACCATGCTCAGTGGAATCAAGCCAACTGGCCGCCTGACTTTAGGCAACTATATTGGTGCGATTCGCGAATTCGTAAAGTACCAGGATGAATACGAGATGTTCATCTTCATTGCCAACCAACATGCCTTGACCGTTCCAATCGAAGCCGCTGAACTGCGCAAAAATACCAAAGATCTGATTGCGCTCTATCTTGCAGCCGGCCTGGATCCTGAAAAAACCACCATCTTCTTACAGAGTGATGTTCCTGCTCATGCCCAGCTTGGCTGGATCATGACCTGCCTGTCCGGTTATGGCGAACTGCAGCGGATGACACAGTTCAAAGACAAGATGGCCAAACAGGAAACAGGCATTACCGCCGGTCTTTATACCTATCCGTCTTTAATGGCTGCCGATATCCTGCTTTATGATCCGGATTATGTTCCTGTAGGCATCGACCAGAAGCAGCACGTCGAACTGACCCGCAACCTGGCTGAGCGTTTCAATAAGCGCTATTCCGATACATTCAAAATTCCAGAACCACTCGTCACAAAAGTCGGTGCGAAAATCTACGACCTGCAAAATCCAACGAAGAAGATGTCCAAATCTGAATCCAGTCCAAAGGGCTGCATCGAACTGCTCGACAATCCAGCTCAGGCCCGCAACAAGATCAAGAGTGCAATCACTGACTCACTTGGAATCATTCAATACGATCCTGAAAACCAGCCTGGTCTTGCCAACCTGATTACAATCCTGTCTGCTTTAACTGGTGAATCTATCGAATCCATCGTGGACCGCTACCAGGGCAAAGGCTATGGAGAGCTGAAAAAAGAAACCGGCGACGTTGTCTTTGATTTCTTAACCGACCTGCAAAAGCGCTACAAAGAAATTCTCGACAGCAAGATCGTCGACAAAGTTCTTGAAGAAGGCGCTAAAAAAGCCAACGCTGTGGCCAATAAGAAAGTGGCCAAAGTTTACCGCAAGGTTGGCCTGAAAATTTAATTTCTCTTTTTCTTTCAAGTGTTTTACTGTCCTTGTCTTTTGATGAGGACTTTTTTGTGCTTCCATGCAGAGATCAAAAAGGCGCAGGTATCAGGAGCGCCAGCCGCCTGATAAGAGATGCCCCCAGCAAGATCTAAATGACCCCATAAACCCAAAAAACAATAAAAAGCCCCAGCCCCTTTGTGTGAAAAATTCTACCCAAAGGCCTGGAGCCAGTCATTCTAAAACCACCTATATTCAGAATGTAAAAATTCATAAATCCCCTTAATTTTTGAACCGGTCAGATCAGGCCGTTTCAGGCTGAAACGACCATGACGTTTCGACATTTGTGCGCAAAGTCACTGTTGGAATCTGCAGCTGATCCAGTAAAGATGGCAGAGCCCCTTCCGGATATTCCACTGGCTTGCAGCCATGGAGGGCGCTGAAATCTTTAGAGGACTCTTTGAAGGACTCGGATTTTACGCCTGTACACTGTAAATGGCTTCCTTCAAACAGTCTGTTGATGCCATCCGCCTGAATCTTTGCTTTTTCA
The DNA here is from genome assembly GCA_910579655.1 of uncultured Allobaculum sp. GTDB lineage: Bacteria > Bacillota_I > Bacilli_A > Erysipelotrichales > Erysipelotrichaceae > Allobaculum. The sequence goes on from CAJTVE010000016.1 coordinate 10,101, forward strand.
ATCGCCTTTTTTAGAAGCGTCTGGAAGTAGTCGTCTTCCTTTTGCAGAAAATAGCTCATTCCCATTTCGATCGCAAAGGGCATCGCAGCAGCGACCTGCCAGATCGTGCGCAGATACTTCAGATCGGCTGCGCCCTGGGTTGCCAGGCGGACAACAGCTTTCTGTTTCTGATCTGCGTCCAGAGAAGTGGATTCGAGAACTTCGATTGAAAAAGAAGCGGGATCAATCGCAGCACTCTGAAATCCTGCCAGCAGCTGATCTGTCGATTCCTGAAGCTTTCTCAGGCTGGCCTGCATGGATAAACCTTCACATTTAATGTTCAGCGAGATTTCCATTCCATCATAATGGACAGACTGTATTGCATCTGTCTTCAAAACAACGTTTGTCATGTTATTCTCCTACATCAAATCACAGACTCCGGTTAATCTGTTTTTAACATGTCCATCTTATCGTTTTTGGAAACCTCATTCAACCCCTTTATTTAAAGCATAATAATTCATTTAAATTTATTTATGTCCAGTCATTTACCTGAGAATTCCCCTTGAAAAGTCCATTTTCTCTCGTTGAATGGCGGACTCTGATCCAAGCTTTGTCCAGACAAGCTGTCTGCTTTTTTACATTTTATGTAAGCGCTTCTATCAAAAAGAAACACGGGCAATTGGCTAAAAATCGACCGAATTTGCAAAAATGTTGTCTTAATTGGATTGCTTCCAAATATTTTCTCTTCTCTGGTCTATTTTTTGACTTGTCCGCTTTCAATCGCGTTTCTGAACTTCTCATTTGCAAAACACGCAAAAAGCAGAGAATTTCTTCCCTGCCTTTTGCTTTTCGCGTTTCCTTTCAATGAAATTTTCCTGCAATGCATAAGAAATCAGCGTTGTGTTCATTTGAATCCTTTCAAATGGACATTTCTGATGCAAAATGGATTCTCACGCCTGCTCTTGTCTTTTTTTAGCCAGTCTGTCGCGCACCAGATCTTTAAAAATTTCGCCGCGCACTTCATAATTTTTGAACTGGTCAAAGGAAGATGTGGCCGGACAAAGCAGGATGACTTCGCCAGGTTTTGCCTGGGCAAGCGCTGCATCCAGTGCGTTTTCCATCGTCCGGCATGTTTCAACATTGGAGAAGATCTCATGAAAGACATTTTCGATCTGGCCAAAGCTGTAACATTTGGCGATGCGGTCATCGTATTTTTTCAGAACAGTATAGTCAATGCCTTTGTCCTTGCCACCTGCCAACAGTCTTACTCCGCCATCAAAGCTGGATAAAGCGGCCTCGGCTGAATGGGTGTTGGTGGCTTTGGAGTCATTGTAAATCCGGATGCCATTCCACGTATCGACGTACTCAATCCGGTGTTCAACACCTTTGAAGGTTTTGACCACCTCTTCAATCGTTGGCTGATCAACGCCAAGATGATAGGCCATGGCAGCTGCCATCATCGCATTGGCCAGATTGAAGGAACCCACCAGTTTCAGATCCGTTACATCAAACAGCCGCAGATCATCCAGATAGACACTGCCCTTCTCTACTCGCAGATTGGCCTTGGGATCCGTCAAAGAAAAATCAATGACCTGGCAAGGGATATTTATTGCATAGCGCATGACATTGGGGTCATCCAGGTTGCGGATGAAGTAGTCGTCTCTGGTCTCGTTTTCATACACTCTGAATTTGGAGCGATAGTAGTCTTCCAGCGAGTCCATATAGTCCAGATGATCTGGAGCCAGATTCGAAACGACACTGATATGCGGATGGAATTTTTCAATGCCAAGCAGCTGGAAGTTACTTAGTTCCAGCGCCACTGGCAGATCCTGGTCTTCATTGCCATTGACAACTTCGGAAAGCGGAATGCCAATGTTTCCCGCTGCCTGGGCGCGGTCATCTTTGGCTTTTAACATTTCATAAAGAAGCGTGGTAATGGTTGTTTTGCCATCCGTTCCGGTTACTGCACCATACTGGAATTTGGGGGCAAACCAGCCAGCCGTTTCGATTTCGGTATAGATGGGGACGCCTTTTTCTTTAAAATAAGCCACCAGCGGTGCCCGATAAGGAATACCAGGATTCTTGACGATAAAGTCATAGTCCTTTTCCTTTAAAAAGTCAGGATGACCCTGATCATAAACCTCAATGCCCATTTCCATGAGTTCATCTTTTTGGTCAACAACCTTCATGTCTGTCAGGATGACATGATAGCCATGTTGATGAAGCAGTTTTGCGGCAGCAACCCCGGAACGGGCTGCCCCAATTACAAGAACATCTTTCATAGCATAGGCACAGCTCGAATTTCGATCTGCACCTGCCTCCTTTCACTTATTGATTTCCATTCTTATCCTGCCGCCCCTGTTTTCTTCGCCCAGATCCTTTTTGGATCTGGACTTGGATCTTTCTTTCCTCTTTTCCTCTCAATTTGTCGAAAGTTTGAAAGCAGACAGAAATTCAAAGCGTGCTAGGGTATTCATTCCTTTTCTTATTTTAGCCGGATTGGCCGCTGTCTGCCTGATCAGTACCAGTCCCGACATGCAAGAGCATAAAAAAACGCTGCATCCGATCAGTTTCGAAGGCAGCGCTCTTAAAAATCAGGAAGAATCCATACTCAATTCAGAACGCTTTGATGAACTGCCAGGCCATTGACCAGGTCAGGAATGAAAAAAGGTTTCGCGCTTTAACCTAAATCGAGAACCAGGCCAGAGCCATGGCAATGCCCGCAAAGACAGCCTGCCAGGTCCAGAAAATCGCGCAGACTTTCATCTCCGACCAGCCTTTTTTTTCATAATGATGGTGGAGTGGAGCCATTAAGAAAATTCTCTTGTGCGTCTTCTTATAGTAAGTGACCTGAATAATATCAGAGAGGGTTTCGGCGATAAAGACGATGCCCGCGACAATCAGAAGCAATTCAAGATGGGTCATCATCGCCGCCGCTGCCAGCAGACCACCTAAAGCCAGCGAACCCGTATCCCCCATGAACACTTTGGCAGGATGCAGGTTAAACTTCAGATAGCCGATCAGGCCGAAAATCACCAGAATCAAGATCGCAGCCCCGCTGACCTGACCTTGCCAGAACATCGCAAATACAAACGGCACCAGCGCAATAATGCTAAGGCCGGCGCAAAGTCCGTCAACCCCATCTGACAGGTTGACTGCGTTACTTGCCCCGGTAAATAAGAAGAAGCAAAGCAGAACAAATAACCACACCGGAACATTCCAGACAACGTGGCCAGGAAGCAGAATGGTCGGGGCATCTCCATTCAGGTAGACAAACGTCAAAACAACCGCAAGAACGGCCTGGGCACCAAATTTCAAAGACGGTTTCAAGCCGATATTGGAGTGCTGGACAACAATCAGGTAGTCATCGATAAAACCGATCAGTCCATAGCCGACGTAAGCGATCAATAAAACCCAGGCGGTTTTATTCCAGGCTCCTGGAAGCAGCCAGCCTAAAGCCAGATAAATCATCAGGGGAGCCAGAATGAAGGCCAGACCACCCATGGTTGGGGTTCCGGTTTTCTTTTTGTGTGAAGCCAGACCTTCTTCCCGTTCAGTCTGACCAAATTTCAGTTTATGCAGATAACGAATCAGACGCGGCATGCCGGCAAGCATGAAAGCCAGCACCAAAAGACCCATACTCAGGATCAGAAATGCATCCGATACCGTCAGCGTTGCAAGAGTACTCATACAATCACCTTTCTTTAAATCTCAAAGATTATAGCATGTTTACAGCTCTTTTCTACCTGTCGCCTGCAGACAGCCTTCAGGATTGAAACCTTTGATTTTTCCAGCGGTTTTCAAAGCCACCTTTGAAAACCGCACCTCAGCCAAACTGAACGAAAAAGAAAAATCCTTGATAAAAACTCTGCCTCTTTCTGGATGATAAATTTCAAAAAAAATCGAATCTATCCTCCTTTTTTCGCTTTGCTTTGCGGCCGGTTTCTTCTGTTTTGGAAAAGAGCTGCCCCCATCTCTGTCTTCACTTTGGGCGTTTGTATCCCTTTTCAATGATCGTACCATTCTTTTTCCTCTTTTTTGCCCTGTTGCTCATTCCATCAAGGCACAAGAGATCGCTATCGATCTCTATTTTTGATAGAATAGTCAGGGCTATTTCTGATTTCACCTTTTCCGTTCAGTTTTTTCAATTTTCTATTGTCAAATGACGGTGAATGTTGAAAAGGAACGGAATGAGTGCTAATATGTCAAAGCGACTGTGAACAGACGCCTTAAAAATGGAGAAGGAGGGATACATCGATGTCTAGAAAATGTGCGATCTCTGGTAAAGGACCTATGTCCGGAAACAAACGTTCTCACTCCATGAGAGCTTCCCGCCGTAAATGGAACGTAAACCTGCAGAAAGCTACGATCATGGTTGACGGTAAGCCAACACAGGTTAAAGTGGCTGCCAGAACACTGAGAACACTGAAAAAACAGGGTGCTATCTAAGATCCCTTTAAGCTGCCAATGGCGGCTTTTTTTTCGTTTGTCCTTACAGCTTTCTAACTCCCGCTTCCTTCTTCCCTCCTTCTTTCTTCTTCCCTTCTTCTCTCCTTCCGCTATGGTCATGCAAAACAATTCTTCAAAATCGTTTTACCGGTTTTCTCTGGTCAGCTTTTCCGCTCAAATTCCCGCAAAATCGTCTCCCCCAAAATTCGTTCTCCAAAAACTACTGCGGCAAAATTTCAACACAAAAAAGGCAGCCTAGATGCCGTCTGACACCTGTGAGGCCGCCCATGAATGAACGCGTCGTTCAATGATTGGTGAATTTTCTTTGACATATTCCTGTTCGAGATAGTCAAAATAGGAGCCCGGGGTAACAATCCCGCGCAAGGAGAGAACATCCGCGCCGATGCTTCCTAAAATCACATCAGAAAACAGCACACAGTTATCTCCCACAACCCAATACGTCTTGAACATTCCGCTTTTGATCTTGTAATACTTAGCTCCGGTGCGGTAATGAAGCCGGCAGGGATAGTCACTTTCCATTGCACCAAGCTTGGTGGCTGTCCCGGTCTTTTCCAGATCACAGTACCAGCGGATCGAGCGGTTTTTGAGATCTTCCAGCATCTGCTCGATCTGCTCATCCTGCTCGGGTGTAGTCTGAATCGTATATTCAAACAGCGTATTGTGCTCGTATTTGACCAGGTTAGGAAAATACAGCTCTTCCGGAACGGTAAAGTAAACCCCATCGCCAAACATGGAAAAGAAGCGTTCACTGTTTTTATCGTAGTTGCCATACGAGTAAACCAGTCCCTTCCAGGAGAAGGTAAAATGACCTACTTTCTGAAACCCTTCGGCCCCGATATGGACAATGCACTTCAGTTTGGCCGGTACATCGCGTTTGACGGTTTTCATCGCATACTGCCGCCCTGTGCGGATTTTTTCGTTGATCTGGCGCAAAGCCATATCCGGAAGCAAGGTGCCTAAAATTAACGGCAGCGAGACGTGCAGGCCGCGTTTCCAGCTGTAAGTGGTCGAATACAAATCGATCTGGTTGATGACATCACGGATCGCCAGCAGGATAAAGTAAATTCCAAAGAGTCTAAGCAGCAGTAAGGAGTCAACAATCTGCGTGAACATCAATATGACAAACAGAAAGCCATAGCTCAGACAGAACAATACGTTTGGAATATGGACCTTAACCCCGTTGGCGCGGTGAATGAGAATCTGAACGAGCATCCCGATGCACACCGCAAAACAATACCAGCCAAAACAGGTTCGAATAATCCACTCTGGCAGCTGGTTGTTAAACAGAAGCAAAGCCGCAAAAAGCAGCGCCAAAAGGCCGTACACCAGGTTGGAGTGTGAAGAACGTCCCTGATAGAAGTAACGGATCAGCGAGAAGCAGCCGTAAATGAGCAGGGCGTACACCGCCAGGTTCAGAATCAGAGAAAGAAAAGCAGCAGGCATGAACAGCGAAACGATCCCTAATGCAAACAGGCCGATCGCAACCACCCAGCCGCCAAAATATTCAAGCTTATCCATCTGCAAAAAATTAGAAGTATTTATTGTGTTTTGAGGATTATCGACAATTGGTTTCGACACAGATCACCCTCCCTTCATACAGCACCACCGTTCCCGTTTTGCCGGCATTGGAAATGGAGTTGGAGCAGGTGTAGAAATCCTTCTGATCAATACGGCGATGATCCAGCGGATAATCAAAATCAATCAAAGAAATGATCGATGGCTCCATCGCAAAAAAGGAAATATGGGCATATTGATCATCCATTGTATATTTGCCCGGTAAAAGGCAGCAAACCCGGTGCATTTCATCCATGGCCATCACGGACGGATATTGCCACGTAATGCAGCGAAGATTGGCCAGCGTATGATCCAGTCTTCCTGATAGTGCGCCCCAGAGAATAATGGTGTCATAGCCCATTTCTTTCGCTTTGGCGATGGCCAGTTCAGAGTCCGTTTCATCTTTAGCGACGGGATGACGTTCAATGGGAAAAGGCAGCGGCTCTTCCAGCTGGCCGCTGTCAAAATCACCAATCGCAAACAGGCAGGGCTTTTTCTCTTTGACAATCAGTTGATACCCCATATCAATGCCAATCCAGTCCACATTCTTCAGGTTTGGAAGGGACTTTGCGATTGGCGAAACCAGGACGGCTGTTGAATGTTTTCTTAACAAAGAGACTCTACTTTTGCTGGAATATCGCCTTTAAAAACATAGCTGCCCGCAACCAGCGTATCGACACCGGCTTCTTTGGCTGCTTTGGCCGTTTGCGCATTGATGCCGCCGTCAATTTCAATCCGGCAGTCGGGATTCTTTTTATCTCTGGCTTTTTTGAGCGCCTGGGCTTTTGGAAGAACTTCCGGCATGAAGCTCTGGCCGCCATAGCCTGGGTTAACGGACATGATTAAAACCAGATCTGCATCTTCAACCAGATCCAGGAATGGTTCGATCGGGGTCTGCGGTTTTACGCTGAAACCAGCCTTCACGCCCATTTTGTGAATTTCGTCTAACAGTTCTTTCACTTTTTTCGGATCGTTATCGAGAGCTTCGGTATGGAAAACGATGGAATCCGCACCCGCCTTGACAAAAACAGGGGCGAAGAAAGCCGGATCGGTGACCATCAGATGAACATCCAGAAACAGATCGGTCGATTGACGGAACTGTTTGAGAATATCCGGTCCAAACGAAAGATTTGGAACAAAGTGGCCATCCATGACGTCATAGTGAATCCACTTGGCTTTTGAATGTTCAAGATCACGAAGCTGCTGGTCCATTCTGGTATAGTCCATGGACAGAACAGAAGGGGCAATAATAAGTTCTGGCATATATCCTGAGTAATATCCTTTCTGGAAAGCGCACTCTGGCCGCTTTCTGCGCAATGAGTTGATAAAGCGGGCGTTTCAAGCTTCAGAAACACAAAAGCAGCGGAAAATCTTCGTTGCTTTGTTTCCTGAAATGGCACCCAATTTACCATAGAATCTGTTTCCTATCCATATTGTGGCTTAGATATGAACAAAATATGAATAAATCCTTCAGTTTTCGCGAACAAGCGGTTACTTTTCGAAAAAAAGAGACCTCATCCTCTGGGACGAAGTCAATTTGATTTAAAAACCAGACCGAGAAATTCTTTTCGACATAAAGAGTATCCAACGGGCGGATGGATTTCTCTGATTTCGGGATTCGGATTCTAATTTTTGTTTTTCTTTCTTTTACAGACGGGCAAGACTTGCCAGGCTTGACTAATACTGCTTCCAGGTTTTCGCTTCTTTGCGCAGCTGGGCATAGTCTTCATAGAGCACGGGATTGATTTCGTGGCGGGCTACTGCCTGCTTGATGGCACAATCCGGCTCATCGACATGAATGCAGTCGGCAAATCGACAGCCTTCTTCAATCACCCTGGCAAAATCAGGCAGCCGTTGATCCAGCTTAGAAACATCCATCCGGGAAAAATCAAGCGAGGAGAAGCCCGGGGTATCGGCGACCAGCCCATTGGCCACAGGATGGAGTTCACAATGGCGGGTCGTATGCTTGCCACGTCCTAACGCCTTGGAAATTTCCTGGGTATGCAGTTTAAAAGATGGATCCAGACGATTGAGCAGTGAGCTTTTTCCGGCTCCGGACTGTCCGCACAGCACGCTGATCTTGCCATCCAGCAGCTCTTTGAGCTGTTCATCGTCAGAGCCCGGATGGGAAAAGAAAATCCGGTAACCAGCTTTGCGATACCAGTCGAGAATGTGATCAATCCGGTCAAACTCTTCCTTGCCGACCAGATCCGACTTGGTAATGCAGATCACCGGCTCAACGTCGCAAAGCACAACCAGAAAGATCAGGCGGTTGAGCAGGTGCTCCGAAAAATCCGGATCTTTGAGGCTGGTTACGATCAAGGCCTGATCGACATTGCAGACGGTGGGGCGTAAAAGCTTATTGCTTCTTGGCAGAATGGAGTCAATGCGGACGCTGTCTTCAATTCTTTCAAAATTAACCAGATCCCCCACATATGGAGTCTGGCCTTTGCGCATTTTGCCGCGCGGCTTGGCTATGAGCAGTTCGCCATTGGAATAAATCGTATATTGATTGGAAATAACTTTGATGATTCTTCCTTGTTCCATGAATTAATGGTACAGCGTGATTACGCTGTCGCTCCCTTCTTGCGTGTACAACGTTCCGACGGGCGGATCGATATCAATGACCTGATCGGAACCGTAAATTTCTCTGGTCATGACGGCCATGCCTTTGTTGTTGAGATCTTCTTTGGCTTTTTCCACATCCATGCCAATGTAGGATTCATCAATGACCATGGTCGGATAGGTGGAAACAATAAACTCAATTGTCTGCTCACTGGCCGGGTCGATTCGCTGTCCTGGTTCCAGACCTCTTTGCGAGAGGATCACACCCGGATTGACCGTCGCATTGCCCTGTTCGACCACATGAATATTCATATTGATGCCCTGCTCTTCAAACATCTGCTCAACATCTTCAAGATACTGACCAGAATAATCGCCGACCAGGAAAGTTGGTCCTTTGGACACTTTCAAAATGAGCGGATTGCCTTCCTGAATGAAACTGCCTGCCGGGACACTCGTACTGGTGGCCAGACCTGGATCGTATTGGTCATTGGCCACTTGCTCAACTTGAATCATATCGTCTGGAATGCCGGAATGCTTCAGCTTGTCGATGGCTTCCTGGGCACTTAACCCTTCAGTTGCGGGTACCTGATGCCAGCCAAACCAGCCATCAATTGGGGTGATGCCGGTTGAAATCAGCAGATATCCGGCCAGAGTGCAGGCAAGCAGGGCGATACCGCCCGCCAGAATGGCCATCCGCCAGGAGAAACGGTGGTGAACCACTTCGACATGGCTCAATGGTTTCTGGTTGGTCGGCGTCAGATCAAGCTCCGTAATGTAGCCATCTTTGCGCGTTGGCAGCTGCAAAGCCTTGGTTTCTAATTCGAGCGCAGGCTCATCCTGCTTATCCGGATCGAGACAATGCTCAATAGCGTCCATCAGTTCCTTTGCACTCTGGTAGCGTTCTGCCGGGTTTTTGGCCGCTGCCTTGATGACCACATTTTCGACCGCCTGGCTGACGGTCTTGTTATAAGGGTGGATTGCAGGCAGCGGATCCTGCATATGTTTGAGCGCAATGGCCGCTGGATTGGGGCCGGTAAAGGGCACAGAACCCGTCAGCAGTTCGAAAAAGACGATGCCAAGCGAGTAAATATCCACCCGGAAATCTGGAATCAGACCCGCGGCTGATTCCGGGGCGAGATAATGGGAGGAGCCCATCACCGCATTGTTGCGGGTGAGGGTAACTGAATCTGCCGCCAGGGCAATGCCAAAGTCGGCAATTTTCAGATCGCCGCTTTTAGAGACCAGCACGTTTTGCGGTTTGATATCGCGGTGAATAATATTGCGGCTGTGCGCTTCAATAACCGCTGAGGTCAGTTTTTTCATGATTTCCACCGCCTGGACGGCCGGAACTGGTCCTGTACGGGAGATCAGCTCTTTAAGCGTCATGCCATTGATATATTCCATGACGATGTAATGCAAATCACCGCTTTCGCCGACATCGTAAATTTCAACGACGTTTGGATGCGAGAGTTTACGGGCGGCCGAGGCTTCCCGAATAAAGCGCACCAGAGTCTGGGGGTCGCTGGCCAGTTTAGTGCGCAATACTTTAATCGCCACTTCCCGGCCCATGATCTCATCATAGGCAAGATACACATCCGCCATGCCGCCCTGCCCGATCAGACGCTTGATGGCATAGCGATTGGCAATCTTATCCTGCATAATCATAGCCCGGTCCGCTCACAATGACCGTGCAGTTATCCAGACCCCCAGCCTGATCCGCCAGCTCAATAAGCAGACCGGTTTTCTGACGGATGGACAGGCTGGATTCGAGAACCCGGCTGATTTTATTTTCCGCCACGTAGCCATGCAGACCATCCGAGGAAATCAACAGCGCTTTGTAATTGGATTTGATCTTGTTGACATCCAGCCGGAAGGCCCGCCATACCCCGATGGCGTTCGTCAGGGCGCTGCGTTTTTCATGATTGCGCGCTTCTTTGGCGGTAATTCTATTTTCATTGACCAGACTTTGTACATAGGAATGGTCTTCACTCATCTGGATCAGGCCATCCGAATACAGTGCATAGACGCGTGAATCGCCGGCATTGAAAATATACGTGCCATGCTCGCAGATCAGACACCCGGCGACGGTCGTTCCCATACCGCGGTTTTTGCGCGTCCACATGGATTTGGCATAAATTGAATCATTGGCCTTGTTCATGGTCTTGCGGATCCATTCGTCCACCTGATAATCCTTGGTAAAGACTGGGGCTTTTTCGAACATTTCCGAAGCAATCTGGCAGACCATGGCGCTGGCCACTTCGCCGCTGGCCGCCCCGCCGATTCCATCACACACCAGCAGCAGCTGGTCGCCATGTTCATTTTCCTGAATCAGAAAACTGTCTTCATTCAGTTCCCTGGTTTTGCCGACATCACTGGCTCCAAAGACATCAATCATATTTTTCCTTTCCTCCATCTGCCACCACCTCAGACCAGGACCCCCCGTGCAAAACACGCAAGCATCGTTTGTGGGCCAGATGGTTTGTGGTCCCTCTTATTCCTCTTACTTTGCCGGATCAGGCTGGTGATTGCCAGACCAAATTGGGCATGAGCCGGCAGTTTCTGGCATTCCTGTAAATTTTGACAGAATTGAAACGCCTTCCTTCAAATTGCCCCTCTGCTCTTTCTCTGGCTGTCCAATCGTATCCGAAGCTTCGAAATTCCGATTGTGGAAGCCATTACTCCTTGTCTGGATCTGGCATTTCGTCAGCCCCATACGCATCGTCATACACATTAGCCGTGCCATCAGCCATGGCGGCTTTAAAGCCTGGCTTGCTTTTCTGGTCCTGTTTGATCTGCAAAGCGCTTGCCTGCCTGCGTTCTTTTTCCTTGCGCAGCTCTTTAATGCGCAGCTGACCACAGGCAGCATCGATATCCGAACCATGTTCCTTCCGGATGGTGACCTGAATCTGTTCTTTTTTGAGCACATCATAAAACTTCATCGCTTCAGCGCGGCTGACCGGTTGATAACCGTGTTCGTCGACGCTGTTGTATGGAATCAGGTTGACATAGCAGGTGTATGGCCGCAACAGGCGGGCGAGTTCATGGGCATGTTCAACGGAGTCGTTGACGCCTTTGAGCAGAATGTATTCAAAAGTCAGTTTGCGGTTATTTTCTTTGGAATAGTAAGCCACCGCATCCATCAGCTGATCCAGTGGATAGGCGCGGTCAATGGGCATAATCTTGGAACGCAGCTCGTCATTTGGAGCATGCAGCGAAATGGCCAGGTTGTACTGGTAGTGGCCATCCGCAAACTGCTTGATTCTGGGCACGATGCCAGAAGTCGAAATGGTAATATGGCGGCTGCCAATCGCAAGACCGCGGTCATGGTTGGCGGTGAACAAAAAGTTCATGACATTGTCATAGTTATCAAAGGGCTCTCCAGTGCCCATGACCACGATATGGCTCAGACGCTGGCCTTTTTTGTCCAGTTCAGCCTGGACATGCATGACCTGGCCCATCATTTCTCCACTGGTCAGATCCCTTTGTTTTTTGGTCAGACCCGAGGCGCAAAACGTACAGCCCATATTGCATCCCACCTGGCTGGAGACACAGATCGAATTGCCATATTCAAAAATCATCAGGACACTTTCAAGCAGAGCGCCATCCGCCGTCCGAAACAGAAACTTGGTCGTGCCATCGCTGGCAACCTGCTTACGGACCAGTTCGAGGGGGTTGAAAGTGAAATCCTTTTTCAGCTCTTCACGGGTTTCCTTGGACAGGTTGGTCATCCGATCAAAATCGTAAACCCGCTCCTTGTATAACCACGCAAAAATCTGCTGGGTGCGGAATTTCTTCCACCCTTTGGATTCACACCACTCTTCCATCTGCTTGTAGCTCATATCGTAAATGCTTTTCATCTTTTGTTTATCTCCTTAAATTGCGGCCAGAAGAATCTGGATTGCTTATCAAATATTCACTGTTGAGTCTCATTGCCTTCAGTTTAGTCAAATTTGCCTTATTTTCCAATTGAGCCACCAGCCAGGATTCAGACCGGTTTTTTGAAGAAAATCAGAATTCTCAGACACATACAAGTCTGGCCTTATAAGCCTGCCAAGTAAAAAGGCACAGAGCCAAAGGATCTGCACCTTGAAGCAGGGAACAATGCAGCATTTCTTTTTGCAGCACCGGTTCTGATTTCTGGCATCTGTCCAGGGAGTCTATGCCTGTTTTGGTTTCTGGGATTCAATCTGACTTTGATCTTCAAGCTTGCGCACCAGTTTACACAAATAAAAGCCGCCATTCGCTTGGGATGGCTCAATGGTCTCTTCCCTGATCTTTTCAAAGCCAGGATGCGTTTCCAAAAAAGCCTCGATTTGCTTTTCATTTTCTTTTTTATCCAGCGTACAGGTCGAATAAATCAGCGTGCCGCCAGGCTTTGTCTGCAGGGCGCCGGCTTCAAGCAGTTCTTTCTGGATCGGCAGCAAAGAATCAATATTGGCCGGACTCAGCCGCAGTTTCAGATCCGGTTTGCGCGAAAGAATGCCAAATCCGCTGCAGGGCACATCGCAAAGCACGACATCATACTCTTCTAAAGGATTGGAAATCTTTGTGGAATCCTGTTTTCGCGCCAATACATCCTTTAGGCCAAGCCGTCTGGCATCCTGTTCAATGAGCTCCACCCGATGTTCATGCAGATCCTGGGCAACAATCTGGGCTTTGCCGCCGCTCATTTCAGCCATGGCCATGGTTTTCGTTCCGGGAGCGGCGCAAAGATCAAGAACGGTATCGCCAGCTTTGACATCCGCCCATTTTGCGATTTCATAGCTGCCCGGATCCTGGGCGGAGATTTTGCCTTCCAGATACAGCCAGTCTTTGCCAAACTGACTGCCGGTATAGTTGAACAGACCTGTTTCTTTCGAATCCGGACGTTCCTGCAGTCTTGGACATTTCAGGGCTTCTTCAATCGAATAGCGAAGCGGGTTGACGCGCACGACAACTGGCAGGGTCATATTCGAAGCTTTCGCAAATTTAAAAGCCTGCTGGGGCGAATACTGCTTGATCCAAAGGCGGATCAGCCATTCCGGCAGTGAAGTGGTCAGCGCCAGCGATTTGACGGGATCGGTTGGATATTCAATCGGGTGATCCACGACTTTGCGCAGCACCGCATTGACAAGACCACGCTGGCCTTTGAGATAGCGCGCCGCAATCCGGTTGGCATCATCAATCACCGCATAAGCCGGGACCCGCTTTAAAAAGAGCAGCTGATAACAGGACATGGTCATCAGGATCCCTGTTTTGGCTTCAACCCTGTCATCGGTAAACCGGCTCCAGGCATGCTGGCACAGCGCATAATTCTGCAAGGTGCCATAAAAGATATTGGTGGCCAGATTCCGGTCCTTTTCATCAACTTCCTGCAGATGTTTTTTCAGATACAGATTGGAATACTGATCATGTCGGATGACATCGACCAGGGCTTTAAAGACCCATTCCCGCACACTGCTCATATTATTCCTCCAGATTCATCGGATGAACGTTAATGTCCATCCGGCATTTTGATGCATTCTTTTCAAACCATAAAGCGCATTTCCACAAAGCGTCGATCAGATGCCCATCCTCTTTGGATTTAATGATCAATCGATACCGGCTCTGCCTGGCGCGCAGCGTAATTTCCGCCGGACCGAGCACTTCCAGGTTCTCCTTTTCCAGGCCCGCCTTGACTTCGAGCGCTTTGGCATAGGCCCGCTCAGGATCTTCATGCCGGATGATCACCGTAGCCAGATACACATAGGGGGGATAATTGCCTGCATGCCGAAAACCCATCTCCCGCCTGAAAAAAGCTTTATAGGCATGCCTTAAAATACACTGCAAAACAAAGTGGTCCGGGTTGAAAGTCTGGATGATGACTTCCCCTGGCTTGTCTCCCCGTCCAGAACGGCCGGCTGCCTGTTCGGCCAGCTGATAGGCCCGCTCACTGGCCAGATAATCCGGCCGGGAAAGAATGGAGTCAATCGAGAGGATGCCGCATAAGGTAATGTCATGATAGTCAAGCCCTTTGGCAATCATCTGGGTGCCCATCAAAATATCGCCGTTTTGGGCAAACTCAGCCAGCAGTCTTCCGTGAGCGCCTTTGGTCCTTGTGGTGTCATGGTCCATGCGCACAATCCTGGCATTTGGAAACAGCGCTGCACTTTCTTCTTCCAGCCGTTCGGTTCCCTGCCCGGTATGGCTCAATGGCCCCGATCCGCAATATGGACAGGTATCAACCATCGGATAGCGCTTGCCGCATACATGACAGACTAAAGCATGCTCGCCTTTATGGTAGGACAAAGGCACATTACATTCTGGACAGCGCAAAAACTCATGGCAGGCCTGACAGCGCACAGTCGGTAAATACCCGCGGCGGTTAAGCAGGATCATGGATTTCTGCTCCAGAGCCAGCCTTTTGGTGACGCCCTGGATCAGATCTGATGAATAGTTACAGTACGTCTGCGCGCGTTTGAGATCAACCAGCCTGATTCTGGCATCATGCCCGCTGGCCCGCACCGGAATTTCCGCCAGGCCATAGACCCCTTTCATCGCTCTGGCATAACTGTCAAGACTTGGGGTAGCGGAGGCTAAAATCAGCTTGCACTCATGCGCTTTTGCGCGCAGTATGGCGGCATCCCGGGCGTGATAGCGGGGCGCTTTATCCTGTTTATAGCTGGTGTCATGTTCTTCATCCATGATGATCAGCCCCAGGTTTCTCAACGGCAGAAAGACAGACTTGCGCGTGCCAATGACAATGCACGGACCCGCCTGTTCAAGGTTTTTCCAGACTGATACCATTTCGGAATCCGAAAGCCGGGAGTGGCAGGCATACACATCGACATCAAACCGGGAGGCAATCCGCTCTTCCATCATTGGGGTCAGGGAAATTTCCGGCACCAGAATCAGCACCTGTTTTCCCTTGTCGAGGGCCTCTTTGGCCAGGTGGAAAAAGACCTCGGTTTTGCCTGACCCCGTGACCCCATGCAGCAAAACAACCTGCTGTTGGGCCTGATGGATGGCATCAAGGGCATTTTTCTGATAAGTATTGAGTTCTGGCCAGGGCTGCAAAGGCCGGCGCGGGAGGGTTCCATGATTCAGGATCCGTTTTTCTTTGATCAAAAATCCCTGCTTGACCAGACTGTTGATCCGATAATCCGAAAACTGCTCCTTGGCCGCTTTCAGGGTCATCTCTTCTGGCATGGCCTGCAGGGTTTCTTCTAACAGGGGGGTCAGTTTTTTGTGGCTGCAGGCAGCCGGCTGACTGGTCTGCCCATCGGCCGAAGCCTCTGCCATCAAAGCAGTCTGTCCCTCGATTGGCACAATCTGGTCAGTTTGCATGCTTTTGGCTGTCTGCTCGGCTTTTCGAACCCAGAATTCATAGGCAAATTCGGGCTTGGTGGTGCGGGCATCGAGGGCACTAGGGAGCATGACATGAATCATCGCCATCATCGGCGAGACTGTCTGATAGGCCATCCTGGCGGCCAAATCCATCTGTTCCTGATCCAGAACCGGCTGATCATCCAGCACTTTGAGAATTTCCTTGATCTTCTTTCGGGGGGTATCTGGGTTTTGCGCAGGCTTAATGACCAGTCCCGTCAGTTTCTGAGGGCCAAACGGAACGAAAACCCGGCAGCCAGGCTGGACGGGTTTGGAAGAGGTATAGGTAAAGGTGCGCGACAGAGCAATGGTCGGATGTTCGACCATGACTTCATAGTCGTACATCCTAGGCTTCAGACTCCATTTTTTCGAAGTAAGGTTTCAGGTTTGCATCCGGGTCTTTATACGGAATGATCCTGCCCTCTTTGGATGTGGCAACAACCGTCAGACCTGGCCCATGGCCGGAAGTAAAGGAATCAGAATGAACAACGACGCCAATGGTTACCGCCCCTTTTTTGTAATGCGGGCCATAGGTGCTGTCATGATCAAGGACAGCAACAAAATCACCAAAGCGAAGGTCATTGAGACCAAACTGTTCGTTGGCTTCTGGATCCTGAGTCATGATGTCATAATCACCGGACATCATGGTCGAAGAACCAAGACCGCTGCCCATTAAGAAGGCTGGAATCACCGTAACAACCGGGAAGTGCACATTGCCTTCTTCATCGATTTCAAGATCCATGGCCTCTAACAGATTGGGATCGATATTCATCCAGAAAACGTCTGGGGCTTCTGGCGTTTTTAATCCCTGACCAAGGGTGCGGATCAGAAAATTTTCGGTTCCTTCCATTTGATCCAGGTCTTCTGGATCAAAATACGCCATGCAGTGCTCAATGCCGCCATGCGTTCCCGTTACCCGGCCTTTGGCTCCTTTAGCCGGGCCAGAAATGCAGGTGACCGGGTTGCCGATGCAGGAGAAAGTCTGTACCGCTGCATTTTTGGCACTGTCAGCGTTGGCCATGGAAACCCCTGGTTCCACATGGTCGCCAGCCAGATTCATGCATTTGTCGCCAATCGCATGCGAATAGGTGATCCCGCCAACCGCAATGGTAATCCGGGCCCGGCCATCATAGCCGCCGCGATACTTTGGGCTTGCGGGATGATCCACGCTGGCATTGACAGCCATTTCAACTAACTGATCACGATTCATTTCCATAGTGAAGTTCCTCTCTTTCTTGTTTGTCTTTCTTCTTGTTTGTCTTTCCTTTTGTCTGGTCTGTCTGCGGGTATTTCTTGTTTACAGACAGCACTTTAATTCTGAATGACTCGATCTGCTTTCTGCTCAAGGCTTCCAGCGTTTTTCCTTTGCTGGATTTCTTCTGGCATTCTTCTGTGATTTTACTTTCTCGTTTCTGGATCCTGACGTAAGGAATGGGAGTCTTGCGTGATTTAAGCGAATCTTTATGTCATTTTTAAAATCTTTCAGTTCTGGTATTTTGATCTTACTCACTTTCCTTTACACTCGATACATGCAAAGGATCAATTCCATATTCACGCGTCCAGGCAAAGCCAAAAACGGCTGCCGCGCTGACACTGTCCAGCGCGTTTCTGAATTCGCGCCCATACGGAATATAGATATGTTGATCTGAAGCATACAGAATGCGTGAACTCAATCCCCGCATTGCTCCGCCAATCGCCAGCAGCACATCTTCTGGTAAGGTGGTATCGAACAGGCTGATGGCGCCATCATCTCGGGCAGCCGCATAAATCGACCGTCCCTGAATCTGGGCAGCGCGGATGAGCTGTTCGTCTTTTTCAATCGTCACGATGGGCAGTCTTTCCCATGCGCCGGCAGAAGAGCGAAGCAGAATTGAAGTTGCACTCGACCAGTCACGCTTCTGGATAATCATCAGCGAAGCTCCAGCTGCATAGAGGGAGCGGGCGATGCTGCCAAGATTATACGGATCTTCTACGCCGCTGATATAGACGACAAGGCCATTCAAGGGGATATCCTCTTCTAAAGAAGGCAGTTCGCGGCTTTCGGTTCGAAGAATGACGCCACCATGAGCGGGCGCTAAGGCGTCCATCTCTTCTTTGGAAGACATGGTAACGGGAATGCCTTGCTTTTTGGCAATGGCAATCAGATAACCAATGTCTTTCGATCGTTTTTTAGGGTTTACCAGCAGTTCAAAAGCCTTGCGTTTATGGCATTCAAGAACTGCTTTAACGGAAATTGTTCCGGAAATAATTGTGTCCATAGGACTATTTGAGCCTTTTTCAAACGGACTTGTCAAGTGACAGTCCTGGAAGGATCAATAAAGAAACAAGGGGTTAAAAAATGAAATTTGATTTAAAAAATCCCATTCAGCGCAAGATCTTCATTTACTCGACTTCGCTGATTATCGGAATTATCGCTTTTCTGATTCTGACACGGGTCAATGATCTGATCCACTTTCTGGGAACTGTCGTTTCTCTGCTTGCACCATTTCTGATCGGATTCGGGCTGGCCTTTTTACTGGATGGGCCGGTTAACTGGATTTCAAATCGACTGATGAGTTTTGGAATTCTGGAGAAAAAGGCTCGATCGATGTCGATTCTGATCGTTGTCATTCTGTTTATTCTGTTTATTTTCTTCACCTTCTGGGTCATGATTCCATCCCTGCTGGATTCCATCCGGGTATTTGTTTCCAACTTTTCAGGCTATTCAAGGTCTTTTGAAGCCAATCTCGAAAAGCTCGCCGTCAAATACAATCTGGATGTTTCGGCGATTGTCACCTACCTGCAAAGCCTGGATCTTGCCGGCATGCTTCGCAACTATGTGCAGTCTTCCATGACCAAAGTGATGTCCTACTCCATGAATGTCATCCACTGGACAGCCAATCTGGTGATCGCGATAGCGGCAGCTGTCTATATGATTATGGATAAGGAAAACCTCCTCCATGCCGGCAAAGTCATGAGCTATGCCTTTCTGGGCCGGAAAAACGGCAACTTCTTACAGATTTATATGATGGATGCCAAAAATATTTTCCAGCAGTACATTGTCGGCAACATCATGGACTCCGTCATTGTCGGATTCATCACCTGGTTTGGCTGTACCCTGTTTGGCTTTCCTTACACCCCAATGATTGGTCTGATCGTCGGAATCACCAACATCATTCCCGTCTTCGGTCCGTTTTTGGGTGCCATTCCGGTCTGCCTGCTCTTATTTCTCATTAAGCCAATGGATGCTTTGATCTTTGCGATCTTCATCCTGATCGTTCAGCAGGTGGATGGCAACGTCCTCAAGCCATTGATTTTAGGCGACAAGCTGGGCATCTCCGGCTTCTGGATTCTGTTCTCTGTTTCTGTTGGCGGCGCCCTGTTTGGGGTGATTGGCATGTTTCTGGGCGTGCCCGTCTTTGCCCTCATTTACGAGGGTCTCAAAGACCTGACCACCCTGCAGCTCAAGGACCGGCATCTGGTCATTTCTGACTCAGCCTCGATTGTCGACGATGAAGAAATCGAAAAAATCCCAGATCACTCTTCTTCGCCTGCATCCTGAAACAGGGCAAATTCCCTTCCTTTCTTTGACTTCAAGTCAGCCTGTCATCGGCTGGCTTTTTTCTTTGTCTGGGTGATCGAACCGCAAAAGGGGAGGTCCGTCGATCTTTCCCACTGAAAAGAAAAATATCCTTCTGGTTCTGAAAATATACCCTTCACAGAACCAGAAGGAAAAAGAAAATTTGAATTTTAAAAAAACAGAAATCAGCCTCAGCTGCCAGCAGAGGTCGAATGTGCAAGTTCATGATCGGATTCAGGCTGTGGTTTCCAGACTTTCGCAAAAGCCAGGCATAAGACAATCGTCAGTGCCATATCCGGGATTGTTGAACCCAATGGCGTATCCACATGCATCAGAATCCGATAGGCAATAAAGCCAGTCAGCCAGAGAATCAGGTTTTTCCAGCAGAAGTTTTCTTTAGACCGATCCGTTTTCAAAAGGAAGAAATCGGCAATCTGGATGGCAATCATCGGGGCAAAAACCGAACCGATCAGATACAGAAAGTCAGTAATATCCGTAATGGGAAAACAGATCGCACAAACCATCCCTGCAGCGCCAACAAGCAAAGCGGACTTTTTGACATCCAGTCTGGTTGTCATAGCATTTGCGGAAACACCCGCTGAATAGGCATCCAGAAAGGTTGTCGTCACAGTTGAGAAAACGATGATGACAAGACCGATCACGCCAAGACCGGCTTTGAGAATGATCTGGTCAATATCGTACTGACCAGTAAAGACTGCTGTTCCCAGGCCGATCGCATACATCCAGATACTGATCAGACCATAGCTGATGGCACTAATAGCGCTGGCTTTGACAGGATGATCGGCTTCCTGGGTATAGTCGCTGATTAAAGGCAGCCAGGAAAGCGGCATGGCAATGGAAAGCTCAATGCCCGCGCCAAAGGACATCACTTCGTTGGCAGAAATTTCAGGTGCGGGATTGCGGGCAATGACAAAGCTCAACACAATCGTCAAAAGAAGCAGGGCCGAGATCGCAATGGTATTCAGCTTGCCAAGATTTTGCAGACCAATCGCAATCCAGAGCAGAATCAGTCCGCCAATAATCAGGCAATAGACCGCATTAGAAACCGGAAAAATTCCCTGGGCAGCCAGGGCCCCATCATAAATCATGATGGCGGTCCATCCGGCAAGCTGCACAATATTCAGAAAGGAAAATAACAGACTTCCTTTGCTTCCAAAACTCGAACGGACACTTTCCATCGCACTTTTATGCTGGCTGCCGCCAATGACACCAGCCAGAAATAACAAAAAGCAGCCCACCAGATGGCCAAGAAGAATAGCAGCCATCCCGCGGCCAAAGCCAAGGGGGGCCAGGGACATTCCGGTCAGGATTTCTGCGATGGAAAGGCCGGCGCCAAACCAGAGCAGAGCGTGTTCGTAGGATTTTTTCATACATCCTCCTGATCGCGCGAAGCAAACTGGCCGGTCAGTTCAAAGCCATGATCAACTGGTCCATGCGATCTTCCCAGATCCAGTCCGGCTTCCAGTGCCCCAGAAAGATACGCTTTGGCCCGCTGAATGGATTGTTCCAGACTGTATCCTTTTGCCAGATTGGAAGCAATCGCACTCGAAAGCGTGCAGCCCGTTCCATGGGTGTTGTCAGTATCAATCCGGCGGCCTTCAAACCAGTGCAGGGTTTTACCATCAAAAAGCAGATCATTGGCCTCATGAATCGCATGGCCGCCTTTGACTAAGACAGGGGTGTTCCAGCGATCGTAAATGGCTCTGGCCGCTTTTTCCATCTCAGTCTGGCTGGTAATTGAAAAGCCGCAGAGAATTTCAGATTCAGGGATGTTTGGCGTAATAAGACTGGCCAGCGGGAACAGTTGGCTTTGTAAAGTTTCTATCGCATCCTGTTCAATCAGCAGCGATCCACTGGTCGCCGCCATCACGGGATCAAGCACAATATTTTCAGCTTGATGAAATTTGAGCCGCTCGGCAATGGTTTCGATTAAAGGCTTGCTGGAAACCATCCCAATCTTGACTGCATCCGGCCGGATGTCTTCGAAGACCATATCGATCTGATCCGCCAGAAATTCCGGACTCACCGGATAAATACTGCGCACGCCCGTTGTATTCTGGGCGGTCAGTGCGGCAAACGCACTCATCCCATAAACGCCGTTGGCAAGCATTGTCTTTAAATCTGCCTGTACGCCAGCGCCTCCGCTGGAATCCGATCCAGCGATTGTTAATGCTTTAAACATATTTTCCTCCCTGTATGCATTCTTTTTTTAAGCGATTCAAGGCGGTGCCCTCAATGAACCGCTGCTCCTACGCCCTATCCAAGGCGAAAATGAACTGTAACCTAAAAGCAACTCAAACAATCATTCCCTGCCAGAGCTTCTTTTCAAGGCAGTCTGGCTTTGTGATCAGCTGTTTGCGCTTTTGGTGGCTTTGATAGCTGGTTCTTCTGTCTTTTTGGCATTACTTTGCCTGAAGGTCCATTCCATCGAGTTTTGCGATCAGTTTCTGGCAGGCTTTCGTGATATCCGGCTGACCAAAAATGCCATGAATAATTGCCGGCCCAGCCATCCCGGTCTTTTCCAGCTTGGGCAGGGTATCCAGATCGATCCCGCCAATTCCAACCACTGGGATCGGGACAGATTTACAGATGGCTTTGAATGTCTCAATGGGCAATGTGGTGACATCAAATTTGGATGAAGTGGCAAACAATGCCCCGCTTCCCAGATAATCAGCGCCATCTTTCCACGCCTGCACGGCTTCTTCAACCGAATGGGCGGAAATGCCAATGATCAGATCGCCGGCTTTCTGGCGGGCGGTTTTTAAGTCCAGGTCTTCCTGACCCAGATGAACACCATCGGCATGGACTTTCAGAGCAATATCGAGATCATCATTGATGATCAGCGGCACATGATGCTGGTGGCAGACTCTGGCCAGTTCTCTGGCTGCATTGAGAAAAGTTTCGCGATCCTTGTTTTTTTCTCTGAGCTGAATGCAGGTTGCCCCGCCTGCAATGGCCTGTTCGACCTGTTGGGCCAGGCTGAGTTCAGGATGGGCATCAGGATCCGTCAGGGCATAAAGCTTTAATGTTTCCGGTAAAATTCGCATTCGTTTTGCGGCAGGAGCGAAACGGATCCGAGAATGGATCTGCTTTACTCATGCCGCGCTTCCTCCTTCCCATTGGTAGTTCTCTGATTTTAGTTATTGTCTGATTTCTGTTTGGTTTTCCTTCTCTGTTCTTCTATTTCTTTGTTCCTCTCTTCTTTCCTTCTCTTTTTTGTCCTTGACTTGGGGTACATTTCAACTTGGGGATACGCTTCATCTGTATCCGTATGGTTCAAATCTGTTCGCATTTCACTTCAGAGCTGAAGCAGGCACTGTTTCACTCCGCCTGATTCTGGTCGGATGCAGAGTAAGAGCAAAACCTGGCTGGGGATCATTCTGGAGAGTTTCAGGCGGCCTCCTATTTTGCCTGCACAATCGTGTATTTGGCCTGGCTTTGTAAACGATCAGGCTTTAGGGTGCTCAAAGCATCCAGCAGGCCAACCGTAAAGCTTCCACTTCCCTGGCCGGGCTGGAGTCTGGATCTGACCAGTTCGCCGCTGATGGACATACTCAGGACTGCCCAGGCACAGGCCTCCAGAAGCTGATCTCTGGCAACACAGGCGATCGCGGCCACCATGGTCGTCAGTGCACAGCCCGTTCCGGTGACCTTGGAAAGCATCGGGGTGCCGTTTTCGATTTTGATGGTTGTTTTGCCATCGGTCACATAGTCAGTTTTGCCGCTGCAGACAATCACAGCCGATGTTTTGCGGGCCAGTGCCTCAATTTCGTGGACCAGATCAGTCTGACCAGAATTGGATGCAGGAAAACCGGAAGCAGACGGGTCCTCTTTGCCATCTTCTCTGGCATCAACACCTACATTGACGTAATCTGCATGGGCTAAAGCCATCAGTTCTGAATGATTTGCCCGGATGATTGCCGGATGCAAAGTTTCAATGACCTTTGATGCAAACTGTCGGCGAAAATCGGAACCGCCGCATCCGCATGGGTCCAGAACAATGATTCCGCCATGCGCATTCATTGCCTTGCCAGCTTCGAGCATGGCCTCCGTTTTGGCCAAAGAGAGCTGGCCTAAATTCAAAACCAGCGCATCACTGCCTGAACTGATCTGGGCTGCTTCTTCGATGGCCTGGGCCATGACTGGTCTTGCGCCAATGGCCAGCAGGACATTGGCACACAGATTGATGCTCACCGCATTGGTAATGGTATGAACCAGCGGACTGCTTTCTTCAAGTCTCTGGAGCAGTAAGGCGGGCTGAAGTTTAAGCTGGTGCTGGATTTCAAGATTGGATCTGGATGACATAGGAAAGGCTTCTTCTTTCTTTACAATTTGCTTCCTTTTTCTCATTCTTCTTTTTTCATGAATTTGCTTGTTCTTGCATTGCAGCTCTTAGTTTTGAAGGCTGGTCTGGGCTCTGGCGATCACGCCGGCTTTTTGCAGGGCAATGAGGACGACAAAAGCAATCATTGCGCCAGCGGCTGTTGAAATCAGGAATGGGATGACGTAGGCATAAAATGCGATTGTCCCCGCATTCTGTCCCATGAGAAATACTGCGACTGGATAGGCACAAAGTCCGCCAAGAATACTGGTTCCAAAGACTTCGCCAATTAAAGCGGAAGAAATAGTCTTAAATCTGCGATAGAGAAGTCCCGAAAGCAGAGCACCAAACATACTGCCGGGAAAAGCCATCAGTGAACCCAGTCCCGTAGAGACCCGAATCAGGCTGGCACAGAAAGCAATGCCCACACTGTATCCCGGGCCAAGCAGGACGCTGGCCAGAATGTTGACCAGATGCTG
Source organism: uncultured Allobaculum sp. (assembly GCA_910579655.1). GTDB lineage: Bacteria > Bacillota_I > Bacilli_A > Erysipelotrichales > Erysipelotrichaceae > Allobaculum. The sequence continues at coordinate 34,393 of CAJTVE010000016.1, forward strand.
GATGGGTGCGCATCTTGAGCCGAAAATCGGGAAGGAAAAGGTGCTTCCCGCTACCGCCAGCGCGCACAGTAAAGCAGCCTGGGCCAGTTTTCTTACGTTTGTCTGTTTCATTTGTCTTTTCTCCTTCTTCGACGCCATCGTCGATCATTGTCGGTCAAGACTTAATGGTCTTTTCTCAAGCCAGACACATGGCCTCCCTCGCAAAAAGCTACAGATCCAGGGGGCTCGCCCTCAATCCGCCACGCTGCATCCTCCGTGGATGAAATAAAAAAACAGAAGAGGCCTGGATGCGTCTTCTGTCGTCGTTCGATCTTTCGCTTCCTCCGTCGGCATTATCCGCATCAGGTTTAAGGGTCGAAGGTTCCACCTTCCTCTCAGCCTGTTTACAAGCTCCCCTGTTTTCTTTTTCGTCATGATTATAGCTCAGTATGCATTGCAGTGCCCAGTATTTGGGAAAATGATGGTGTTTTTGTCAAAAATATTTCCAAAGAGCGGTTTCTTTCTTCACTTCTCTGATCCTGCCCTCTCAAATCAACGGAAACAAAGAAGGATAAATTTTCATTTTTGATCAGTTGCAAAAAGAAGAGTCTGGCGATCATAAGTAACATTCTCCAAAAATCCATCGCCAGTCCTGAAAAACCTGCATGGATCAGACCGGCTCATGTATACTAAGAGAGCCAGAAAACGCTTGTATTTAATTTAAAAAATCTTATTTCGAATTGTCTTGCCGATCGAAACAAGAAGAATCAAGAAGGAGAAAATCGTATGGCCAAGAAAACCAAAAGCAAAAAGAAAAAACAATCTTCCGTTCAGGTCTTTTTGAAGAAAATGAATATCCAGAAGGAAGAAGTCCACCTTTCCGATACTCTAATTCTTTCTAAGTATAGTCGTCTGATGGGTACCGGATCAGTGATCCAGGATCTGTTTTACTCCAGCTTTCATGGTATGGACGAAGACGTTCCTGACCAGGACAAGATGAATCTTCCAAAAAATCCAGATGCATCCCAGGCTGATCATCCAGATCAAAACCTGACTCAGGATTTTGAAGAGGAAACATCTGGCGATCTTTTTGACTATCTTCGAAACACTGGAGATCCAGAAATTCTCGAACTGCTTAAAGAAGATGATGATGAATTCGATGAAGCTGAGACCGAGGATGCAGTTGATGACGAATTCGAAGACGACGATTACGAAGACGATTTTGATCATGATTATTATGAAGAAGAATTTAAACAAATGAGATTATACGATGCTGTTGATACATTTATGGAGACCTCCGTTAATCTTTCAAGAGAACTTTATGAAGTGAATGGCGAAAAAATCAGAACAATCCTGCTGCCCTATCTCGAATGGATGAGCAGGCATAAACAGCAGCTCAATGGCAAAATTCTTTGCATTGGGGAGTATGGATTTCTGAGTGCTTTCTATCTTGCAGCCAATCATCCTTTCTCAAAAATTTTCTGGAAAGGCGAAGATGAAGCGAGTGAGGCCGTTCAACTTGGTCTGGAAGAACTCCTTTTCGTTCAGCTTCCTTCGGTAATGCACGGAGTGGAGAATCTGAACTATCTGATAGCTGGAAGTGAAGAAAAAGAAGGCCCTTATGATGTCATCCTCATGGAAAGTCAACAGCAGCCCTGGTTTGCGCCAAGACTCGATGATAAAGGTCTAGTAGGCCGTTTTTTAGATACTTTACTGCAACAGATAACGGAACGGACAATGGATAAAGAACTGAATGAGACTGAGAAAGAACAACTGGAAGAACTCACTCAAATCATGAAAGAAAAAATTACGGATATCGAAAAGACGAATAATGATCATGATATTACCAAAGAACAGCGAGAAAGCCGAGCCAAAGTCATGGCTGAACGAGCCCGCCGGCTGTTAAACCCCGATGGCCTTCTAGTCAATATCGAATATGCACCAACCTCCCAGGCCCTCGATGACTGGGCGGATGAGTTTTCTAAAAATGGACTTGAAGCGCTCGACATTGAGAAAAACCAGCCTGTTGAAAGTACAGAATATCCGGGATATATGAGTATCCATACCTACCGCGCCCCGGCTCTGGCTGACGCTAAAGAAACAACAGAAATCCAGTCTCTGCCAAGTGTTGGTACAAATCCAGAAAATCCTGATGAACAAAATATGTCCATGGTAGAGCTGGTTACGATGGTTGGATCTTTGCTGGAGGTGTATTGATTTTGCTTGAGCCAATCAAATCAGGGCAAAACAATTCCCTCAATTCGTAGAGGCGCAACCCGCAAAAACGCAAAAAACAAGGAGGCTTGGCAAAGTCTCCTTGTTTTTTAAATTCAGTCCTCAGACTGTATGGATCAATTTCAGTTCAGGTTTACTTTTCAGCTGCTTTGTTTCTTTTGTTTACCATTACTCTGTAAACGAAGAAGGCCAGGATAAATGTGAGATATCCAGTAACAGCCGCAATCAGGAAGATTGTATCTGCACCTTCAGTCAGACCACCAATACCTTCATGAGCAAGACGCAGGCTGTCCCAGGCAAATCCATCAACGCAAGCCGAAATAACGTTCGACAGGGAGATTGCAAATCCGACCAGCGAAGTACCGATACCAATATCGGCTTTGGTCAGAAGCTGCTGGGCGGCTGGGGTTGTGCTGACAGCACGGAAGGAATCAGCAATACCGGTTAAGGTAATGCAGACAATTACAAACCAGACTGGCATATGCACACCAAACCATACCAGGAACGTAAAGCATACACCTAAGCAGATACCGGTAATACTTAAGGAAGTAGCGGTTCTCTTGGCAATGTTTTTAGTCAGCCAGATTCCAATGAAGGATGGCAGAATCAGCTGAACGATTGTACGTGGCAGCTGGAAGATACCAATGACAGATTCTTCAGTATGGGTGATCTGGCGCATAGCCTGCGGCAGATAAGAGTTCATGGCGGTCATGTAGAAAACAGACAGGAAAGTGATGATCAACAGCATCGTATACTCTTTGTTTTTGAACAGATACATTGGAATCAGTGGCGAAGAGACTTTCTTTTCGACCATGATAAACAGGACCAGGCAGATAATGCCCAGAACCAGTCCACCCCAGATCATTGGATTTCCAAAGCCCATCGATGGTGCAAAGGTTAATGGAATGCAGATGAAGATCAAAGTCAGGCTCAGTAAGATAACCCCTTTAACATCCAGTTTTACCGTTGCAGATTTTGGCTGCTGTGGCAGATTTGGCAGGCAGAGAGCCATGGATGCAACCAAGAAAATTGCTGGCCACAGAACACCGATTGTCAGCATTCCGTTTGCACTCAGAATATTGGAAAAATAGCTTCCGGCTAAAGATCCAACAGCAAGGGAAATCGTTAAATAACCCATGATTTTTGGAACATCTTTCGGTGCCACAACCATTGGTGCCATCAGGTATGGTGCGGTAACAAAAGCGCCCATGCCCAAAGACATCAGGAATCTGACAATCAAGAATAAAAATTTATTGGATGCAAATGGCAGGATCAGGTTCGTGATCAGGCAAAGTGCTCCACCGTACAAAATGACTTTTCGAACACCGTAAATATCGACCAGACGGCCTCCGATTGGAGTCATGATACAAAGCGCAACGGTCGAAATCGTTGTGATCAGGGAAAACATATCGATTGCATTGATTTTTTCAAGCATTGGTCCCTGGATAAAGCCAAGGGACATACCGGAAGCAGCAATGAAGAAGATCAGCAGGACGGAGCCGAGCGTGATCATACTGGACTGTTTCTTGGTAAATCCCTGAGCAGATGTTTTAGCTTGAGATTCAGCCATAAAGTAATTACTCCTCCTTACGGGCGGATTTCCGCTTTTTTGTCTTATTTCAAAGGGAAATTCACTTGCTATGGTTATATTAGCAAGGCATTAAGACAATCTCATTCCATTTGATCGATCTTTGAAAGAACGCCAATTTCGAAACTTTGTCTTATAATGCCCAAAAAAATATGTGACTTTATCTGATAGCCATTTCTCCCTTGACTTTCCATTGTTTTGACCTCCGCTGACTTTAGATTATGGTTAGATCGAAACAAGACCTGCTTTCAGCATGGCACCATCCTCTAAAATGAACAGGCCATAAATAAAATGAGGGTTTCACTCATCGAAACTTCTAGAAAGCTTCTCAAAGCCAAACCCTCAAATCTCTGTTTTTGACAACTCAGATCTCTTGAACACTTTTCACCGAATGCCCGCTCAATCTTCCCTACTCTAAAACGGATCCAGTTTCCTCCTTCTTCTTGCCTGTTGCTTAACTTATCCAGATGGAACGATCTTTTTTAGCCCCGATCTCGAAATGATATTTTGCAATGCCAAGATCAATATCCGAGTAAAAGCCGCCAGTTGTCTTTGCGGTTGCCTGGTCGCCATCCAGACTAAACTGGAATTTCTGCTGATTGACAGCTGTCAGGGCAAGCATGACTGCTTTCATGCCGTTGACAAACCATTCCGGCTTTTGAGCTATATGGCAAAGATCATCCATTGGCTTAGACTTATGTGCAATGCCCTGAGTCGTACCATAGCCTATTGCAATGACGCAGACCAGCTTTTCATCGGGTCCAATTTTGACATTTTTCTTTACTGCACCTTTACTCATGGTCAGGGCCACCCAACACGTATTCAATCCGAGCTGCTGCGCTTTGAGCACCACTTTCTCGCCATAATAACCACATGTTTCTTCCAGATTGCTGCTCTTCTTTCCGACCAGCGCAATGTAGTTTCGTACTCCAGAAAACTTTCCGTAATGCGCCATGAATCCGTCAAATGCTTTTGGCTCATTTAAAACCAGCTGCATGTCCAGTCCGCTATCCTGGTTGCATTTTTCAATCCAGGCCTGCAATTCTTCTTTGACTTTTCCTTCAATCGGCTCATCGCGATAGGAACGAACCGAATGACGTTGTTCAATGGCTTCCATTAGATCCATATACTTCCTCTTTCCTTCAGAAGGCACCAGTCCAATGAATGATGCGCCTTGATTCTTCTTGACTATCAGTTCTTTGCTTCTGATATTTGCTCCTCAGAAATCTTCATCACTGCCATCAGGAACGGCTTTTATCATAGGTCGGATATTCAGGAGCAGATCGATAATTGTTTCTGTTTCATCTGATCCGAGTCAAGGCTGCATCGCTTTGCCGATCATCTTATTGACGATCAGCCTTGATTCGTTTTCAGCAATCCATGCCACAGTCTGTTGCCATTTCGACAAGCTGGCGTTCATGGGTGACATCATCATAAAACCGATAGCCGCCCGCAAAATTAAAACAGTCAAAGCCGTTGCCTTCCAGAATCCGGCAGGCAATATAGCTGCGCAATCCGCTCTGGCAGATGACATAAACTGGTCTTGATGGGTCGATCTCATTCAGCCGGTTTCTGAGTTCATCCACCGGGATATTCAGGAAGCCCTCAATATGGCCGCTGCTGTATTCCTCTGGAGTCCGGACATCCAATCGGGTGATATGCGGATTGTGCCTGATCGCATCCAGATCGGACAGGTGCCATTGTCTGAGAATGCTATCCTGAATATTTTCGATCATGAAGCCAGCCATATTAACTGGATCTTTAGCCGAAGAATAAGGGGGCGCATAGGCAAGGTCCAGATCTTTGAGATCTCCCGCGTTCATCTTGTTATGGATGGCAGCAGCCAGTACATCTATGCGTTTATCCACACCTTCATAGCCGACGATCTGGGCGCCCAGGAGTCGATAGGTTCCCTTTTCAAAAACAACTTTCATGGTCATGACTTTGCCGCCTGGATAATAGCCGGCATGACTCATTGGCGAAAGGATGACTGAATCCACATCCAGACCGGCTTTCCGGGCATTGGTTTCGTTGATACCCGTTGTGGCAGCGGTCAAATCAAAGACTTTCAGAACACTGCTTCCCTGGGAACCCATAAAATGGCTGTCCTTGCCGCAAATATTATCTGCTGCAATCCGACCCTGTTTATTGGCCGGACCGGCCAGAGAAATCAATGCATCCTGTCCGGTTACCGCATGCTTGATCTGGACAGCATCCCCCACCGCATAAATGTCCGGGATCGAAGTTTCCATCTTGTCGTTAACGACAATACTGTTTTTTATGCCAAGTTCCAGGCCGGCTTCTTTGGCCAGCTTGCTGTCAGGAGTGACGCCGATGGCCAGGATGACCATATCGGCATGGATCGGGTTCTGGTCTTTGAGCAGAACATCCACACCATTTTCTTTTTTGACAAAGCCTTCAACCGTATGACCGAGTGCCAGTTTGATGCCATGGCGGCGCATTTCGGCCTGAATCAGGGCAGCCATATCTAGATCAAACGGATTCATAAGCTGTTTTGGACGCTGGACAATGGTCACATCAATGCCCAGCTCCCGCAGGTTTTCCGCCAGCTCCAGACCGATAAATCCACCACCGGCAAGAACGACTGATTTTGGATGATGAGTATCGATGTAGTCCTTGATGCGTAAAGTATCTTCGACTGTTCGCAAAGTGAACAGCTGATCGGCATCCATGCCAGTGAGTCTTGGCAGAACAGGTTTGGCTCCTGGTGAGAGCAGCAGTTTATCATAGGGTTCTTCAAACTGTTCGCCCGTTTCCAGATCGGTTACTGAAACAGTTTTACGATCCGGATGAATGGCTGTAACTTCATGGCGGACTTTCATGTCGACCTGAAAGCGCCGTTTAAAACTCTCCGGACTCTGGAGAGTAAGATCGTGCGGATCCGTAATGACATCCCCAATGTAATAGGGCAGTCCGCAGTTTGCATAAGAAATATAGTGGGAACGTTCAAAGACCATCACCTTTGCATTTTCATCGAGTCGGCGGATTCGGGCAGCAGCGGTCGCCCCGCCAGCTACGCCTCCGACAATTACTACTTTCATTTTTTCTCCTTTTCTGATCTAAGAATCGGATCTTCCATCAGAAACAATCAAATCCTTTTTGATTCGACTTGGATAAGACAAGCCAATATTGTTCTGATTAAACTTGAGTAAGACAAAACAAATTATAAATGGGATTCTTTTTTGAAGGAATCCCATTTTGTTGCGACATTCTGCTTTCTTCAGTTTTTTGAAGCTGAAAGGATACAGTTACTGATTCATCATGATGTTGACGATCTCTTTATCGGTTTCTCTCATGCCATCCCTGCCAAGTCTTCCGATGTTGCGGATCGTATTTTCGACTCCTTTGGTGACGATGCCATCGCCGCCTTTGAACTCCTGGCCATTCAGATACATGTGGTAGCCAAGAATTCCGGCCTGAACGCTGGACGCAATTTTAGCTGCACAGCTTGGTTTTGCTCCATCGCAGATAATGCCGGATACAATTGCCAGCGCGTTGACCAGAGTATGTTCAATCCCTTCACAATCTGCTCCATATAAATAGGCAATTCCACAGCCTGCCGCACATCCGGCGCTGACTGCTCCACAATAGGCTGACAGACGTCCGATTCCGGCTTTTTCATGAATGGCAATCAGGTTGGAAAGAACCAGGGCGCGGTACAGCTGCTCTTTGCTGGCACCAAGGGATTTGGCATATTCAATCACCGGAACAGAAACTGTGATCCCCTGGTTTCCAGAGCCGGAGTTGATTACAACCGGAAGTTCACAGCCGCTCATGCGCGCATCAGAACCGGCTGCGGCTCTGGCAATCGCCCGGTTTCGAACATTATCCCCATAAAATTTCAGCATGGTTGAACCCACATTGGCACCATACTCATTGCGAAGTCCTTCATCAGAAATAATTGTGTTGAACTCGATTTGTTTGGCGATGACATCCTGGACATCTGCCAGATCACAGGTATTGGCAAAATCATAGATTTCTTCGATGGTCAGAAGGCTCTTATCCGTTAATCCGCTTTCTACCGGGTTTTCATTGGCACAGGAATTGTTCTGTTCGTTCACTGTGTTGAGCAGAAGGACGTTATTTTTCTTGATGTAGACGATATTGGTATGGTAATTGATGATTCGAACGATGGCACATTCTGGACCATTATACAAAGCAATCAGGATATCGAAGATGAATCCATTATCAACAGCTTCAACGGAGACAGGAACCGTATTGAGAAATTCGCCCATCTTCTCTTTCTGCTCATCGGTTACCTCAGAAATCACTTCGAGGGCTTTTTCAGCGCGGCCGGCTACAATGCCCGCAACCGCTGCGGATTCAATTCCCTTCATGCCGCCCGTATTGGGTACAATAACGCTTTTTACGTTTTTAATAATGTTATTGCTCACGCCGATTTTGACTAGGTCCGGCATACTGCCAAGTACTTCCCTGGCCTTCGCGGCTGCATAGGCAATGGCAATCGGTTCGGTGCATCCCATCGCCGGAATGAGTTCTTCTTTTAAAATCTGGGTATATGCCTGATAGAGAATACTTGTGCGTTTCATGCGTTTCGAGACTCCTTTTCTTTTTGCTTCTGGTTGAGAATATCCATTATCGTTTTCTCGGTTCCAATCATGCCTGGAGAGGCAATCTTTCCCATGTTATACATTGTCTTTTCCGGAGTTGTGCCATTGATTCCATGAACATCAAAGACATAAATTCCCTGGAGGGCCATCTTTGCAGCCCGCCATGCTGCATCCACCGCCATGACACCTTTCATTGTGCAGCCCTGGTTTCCGCCATCGCAGATCATGCCGGTAATGCTGCTGGCCATATTGTTAATCGTCTGCTTCATCTGAATCAGACCTCCGCCATGCAGCAGCACCAGCCCGCAGGCCATACCGGTTCCAGCCGCGATGGCACATCCGCAGAATGCTGACAGCTTCCCGGAATATTCTTTGATGTATATGCAGATCAGATCACTCAGGGCTGTTGCGCGTAACAGCGTTTCGTCATTATAGCCGCTGACTTTTGCGGCTGCGAATAATGGCATCGTAGCAATAATTCCATGGGCTCCAGATCCAGTAACACTCATCGCCGGCTGTGGAAGGCCAAGAACTCTTGCTTCAATGGCCGCACCGCAAAGCAGAGCGGCTGTTTTCTGTTCGTCTTCCGAGATGATCTGGTTTCCATTCTGGGCCAGAAGATATCGGGAAAACGTTGTCTTTTCGCTTTCGAGTCCGGCCATAGCCAGCGCATAGTTCATTTCAAATGCTTCATTCAAAAACGAAATTTCTTCTGGATCGACTGTAGAGACATAGGTATAGAGATCTTCAAGGGTGTAATCATGAATGGAGAAGTCCTGCAGCGGCTGGTCACTTTTAGAATTCAGATTTTCTTCATCTGATTCTGAGTCTGGTCTGACTGCCGTGTTCTGGAAGTTTTCAAAGATCACTTTTCCATTTTCCGTGATCTCAACAATGTGCGTATGGGCATCCCGAATTGTGACCACTGCCCGATTTTGGGTGGTGATGGCTTCGGCTTTGATCAAGATCCGGCTGGTGATCTCACTCATGATCACTTCCACCCGGCCTTCATGAATCATCTTTCGAGCCTGTTGTTCCTGATCAGGCGTGATGCCTTCCAGGCATTCGAGTCCTTTATCAGGGTCTGCCCCAATCCAGCCTAAAGCGGCCGCATATTCATTGCCAACCTGGCTGCTGCCAGGAATACCACAGGTAAACGCGTTTTTGTACATTCCACTGTTGAGATGAAGGATAATCTTTTCAACTGGTCCACTGGTATGATTGCGGGCTGTGGAAACCGCAAATGCGATCGCTCCTGGTTCAGTTACGCCAAGAGCTGGTTTCATATCCTGTCTGATCAGTTCGGTGAGTTTATGCATGTTCTGTCAGCCGCCTTTCTAATCGGATGGGTCTACAGTTTCGGATGGGTCTGCTGCTTGTTTGAATAAAATTTGTTGAAAGCGTAAGGCTTATTGAAGATTCGTTTTCCTTTGCTTTCATTCGGTCAGGCAAGGATACCCCACCCAAACTGCAAGGCAGTTTGGGTGGGGTCATTGACGTGATGTACGGATAACGCTCTTAAGTTTGATGCTCGAGAATAAACGGTTCGATCCTTCGCTTTTCTTTACAGAATCTCGGCAAGATCGAGTGTTAACGTGCCATCTTCTTTTTCGAAGCAAGGAATGCCCAGGCTGGCGGTATGACGGACATCTGCATACACATCACTTTCTTCGCGGAGTTTTAAATATTGTTTGAGGGCATTGTGGCAGGAAAGGATATCCACAAAATCAGTCTGTACGCCCGCTTCCATCAGGCGGTGAAGTGCATAAAGAGTATCAGGGCACAGGTGGCTTCCAATTACAGTAACTTTCATCATTTGTCTCCTTCTAGTGTATGGGGATCAATTCCATAGTTCTACTTCTAATTGATATAGAACAAGAATCGATAGAAACAGGCGGGTTTTGCGGTTGAATTTCTGATCTTCGAACTCAACCGCTGGGCCTGTGGGAATTCTTATTTGTGTTCAGTTTTCAGTGGTTTTGGGCTGCAATTTTGTTCAGGGGTTTCGTTCAGCAAGTTTTCGGCTGATGAAATCTGTCTTATTTGATCGCAATGGCTTCAATTTCGCAGAGTACGCCTTTTGGCAGTTCACAGACCGCAACGCAGGAACGAGCCGGCTTGGATACGAAATATTGGGCATAAACTTCGTTAAAGGCTGCGAAGTCATTCATGTCGGCTAAAAAGCAGGTTGTTTTGATGACATGCTCAAAGCTGCTTCCAGCGGCTTCAAGAATCGCACCGACATTTTTGCAGGACTGTTCACTCTGGGCAGCGATGCCTTCTGGTACAAGACCGGTTTCTGGATTGACTGGAATCTGGCCGGAAGTAAAAATCATTCCATTTGTTTCGTAAGCCTGGGAGTATGGGCCGATGGCTCCTGGTGCCTTTTTGGTTTCAATTACATTCATCACTCTGTTCTCCTTTTCTTGATTTATTTTCTTGATTGTTTTCGTTGACAAATCATCTTTCAATTTCGTATTTGGATTGTCTTTTTCGGTTATCGACCGTTTTCTTAATTGCAGCTTGCTGTTTCCAGTTCTTCGTCAGAAACAGCCGCCTGTTTTCTGGTTTCGTGTTTCTTTTTGAGCCAGTCTTTTCCTTCAATCAGACGAGTAACCATCATCGCCGCAATGGTATCGCCAGAAGCGTTCAGACAGGTCGCCGCCGGGTCAAACAGGAAGCCAAGAGTAGCGATTAACGGGAAAGCTTCAGAGGGGAAGCCAAACATGCTGACAATTAACATTTCACCAACAAGCCCGCCGCCTGGCGCGCCAGAAAGAACAAAGGCGCTTAATACCGCAACGGCAATCGCCATGCCATAAGTTCCCAGACCGGTGAAGTTCATGCCAAACACACCAAACAGGAACGCGATTTTTGTAATCGAACTTAATACGGATCCATCCATATGCATGGTGCATCCCATTGGCAAAACCAGATCACTGACATCTTCCGGAACACCGATGTTATTGCAGGCTTCCTTGCTGACTGGCAGTGTTGCAGCCGAAGACTGCGTAGCAAAAGCTGTAATGGCAGGAGTAAAGATATATTTCAACATTCTCTTGACACCTTGCCTGCCGCCCGCAAACCAGGCATACAATGGGAAGAAAACAACCACATACAACAGGCATAATGGATAGTAAACAAGCATCGAACGACCATAATTTCCAATCAGTTCTGGTCCATAGACGGCAATCAGGTTGGCAAAGTAAGCACCAAGTCCGATGGGAGCGACTTTCATGATGACACTGACAAATTTCATGATCACTTGGTTGAGACTGGTCAGCCATTTTCCCATGGCACTTTCTTCCCCGCCACATGCCGAGACGCAAAATCCGAAAATCATCGCAAAGATGATCAACGGAAGCATGTGCGATTTATCCAGCAGTTCGCTGAAGTCACTGACAGTCAGGGCACTGACGATCATGTCACTGGCCGACATGGTCTGTTCAACTTCGGCTGCCCCCATCTCAATGGTGACGCCAGAAGATGGGTTGAACAAATTGACCCAGATCAGGACCATGATTCCCGCAAAGGCGCCGGTAACTAAGAAGGTTACGATCGTCCAGGCCAGAATCTTTCCAAGACGTTTCATGTTGGCCATGGCTCCAACGGCTGAAGCAATCGAGGCAAAGACCAGTGGAACAACAATGGTAAACATCAGGTTTAAGAAGATATCGCCTAAAGGTTTCAGCATGACACCAAGTGATGGGGAAACAATCCCGATGACTGCACCGATGGCAATTCCGCCAAGCAGCAGGATCGGCATTTTATACTGTTGCCAGAATGTTTTTTTCTGCATAAGATTCTCCTTTGATCAGCTGTCACAGCTTGACAGCGAAGATGGATTCAATAATTGGCCGGATCTTGAAAGATCCTGTATGCGATGTTCAATTTGCTTTCTTATTTTTCCAGCGCATCCACAGCTTCTTTGAGCTGCTTCATGGCTTTTTCAAGGGTGGATCTTGGACAGGCTGCATTCAGCCGCATGTAACCAGAAAGGCTTCGACCAAAGGTATACCCTTCATTGAGTCCCAGTTTTGCTTTGTAAATGAAGAAATCGCGTAATTCTTCATTGCTCATGCCCAGTGCGCGGCAATCCAGCCACATCAGGTATGTTGCATCAGGATTGTTTGGCTGAATCTGAGGGATGTATTTTTGGCAATAGTCGCAGACGTAATCGAAGTTGCCCTGCAGATAAACGAGCAGCTGTTCGAGCCAGTCTTCACCATGGTTGTAAGCAGCTTCCATCGCCACGGAACTGAATGCGTTGTTGCGATGGATATCCATGCCGCCCCAGAAATCATCGAATTTCTTTTTCATTTCGGCATTCGGGAAAATCGTTGTGCTCGCCTGGAGTCCTGCCAGATTGAAGGTTTTGGTCGCGGAAACACAGGTGATCACATGCTCTGCAATTTCAGGCGATAAAGTAACGGTTGGCGTATGATGTTTTCCATGGAAAATCAGGTCGGAATGGATTTCATCGGAAACGATCAGCGTGCCATTTTCAATGCACAGTTCTGCCATCTTGCGCAGATCTTCTCGATCCCAGACAATTCCAAGTGGATTGTGCGGGTTGCACAGCAGGAAGATTTTGCAGTCCTTGACCTTGTTGGCAAAGTCATCGAAATCAACATGCCATTTGCCGTCTTTTTCAACGAGCTTATTTTCGACAACTTCTCTGCCGCTTGCTTCGGTGATGTCGTAGAATTCTGAATACACCGGAGTCTGAATCAGGACTTTGTCACCAGGCTCAGAAAACAGGCGGATGATTCCACACATTGCTGGCACAACCCCTAAGCTCCAGCTCATCAGTTCTGTGTCTGGTTTCCAGTTGTTGCGGCGGATTTCCCAGCCCTGCACAGCTTTGAAGTAGGTTTCTGGACGGGAGGTGTAACCCCAGATGCCCTCTTTTGCCTTTTCGACACAGGCATCGATGATTGGCTGGGCGGTTTTGAAATCCATATCAGCTACCCATAATGGAATTACGTCATCTGTACCGAATTTTTTGGTTCGCTCATCGTATTTGGAGGAGCGGTTGTTGCTGCGATCAATCACTTCGTCGAAATTGTATTTCATCGTTTGTTCTCTCCTTGTGGATGCTTCTCAAAACACATGAAGGGAAGCTTTGCCTCGGCCGTTGGCTCTGCCTCTTCCTGGTTTTGACTATACTCTCATTTTGAAAGCGCTTTTTGAGGCTGAGTTTCGTATGAGGAAACAATTTCTTTAAAATGTTTCCTGCTGCTGCCTGGAACGTTTGATTTTGGAAAGGTTCAAGTGTATATCAAATTTATGAATAAATTTGAGCGGTTTCATCATTTTAAAGAAACCGCACGCTCGATCGCTTTTATTCCTGCAAGATTTTAAAATCATTGTTTTTGATTGATCGAAGAACACAAAGGAATTGAAAACGAGAAAGGATAAAAATGGATGTAAACAAAGAAATCGGAGCGAAAATCCGCTTCTATCGGAAGAAAAAAGGATTGACGGTCGACCAGCTGGCCCAAATTGTTCACAAAAGCAAGTCGACCATTTCAAAATATGAATCAGGCGCGATCGTAATGGATATCCTCTCCCTCTACGATCTGGCCGAAGCACTGGATGTGAAAGTGACACAGCTGCTGTATCTGCCGCTCAAAGACGCATCTTCTGCCCCTGCCGGATTTGTTCCCGCCTTTTTTAATGGACTGAATCATGTCTACATGTACTACTTCGATGGACGGATCAACGACATCAATCGCTGTGTCATCGATATTGCCGGCCAGACTCAACCAGGTGTATACCAAATCCAGATGTATATGAATGTTCAGGATTTCGAACACTACACGTTATGCGAAAACATCTATGAAGGAACAATGGTTCATTACGATGCCCTGACGATGATGGTCCTGCAAAACCTCGGGATGGAAATGGACCGTTACCAGATCGGCGTTCCCAGTCCCTATATGAATGCGCCGGTAAAATGGGCTCTTGCTTTTGGGATTTCCAGCCGGCCTTTGATGCCAACCTCAACCAAAGTACTTCTCTCGAAAGTGGTTCAGCCGGAAACCGCCGAATTCAAAAAGAGCCTGCGATTGTCCAAAGAAGATATCCGATTGATGAAGCTTTACAACATGTTGACGGTGATGTAAGAGGATTTCTATTCACCGTAGCCTATTTTTAGCTAATCCAGCTATACGGATAAAATGAAGCTGCCCTAGAATCCCTACGGCTGGTTCCTCTGCTGGGTTGAAAAAAGCTCTTTCACCTTCAGAGCAAGGCTAATGATCCGCTGGCCATTAACCGGGATGAAGGATAAACTTTTCCGTGCCCAACAAACTTGCGTTTGTACAGAGTTGGACTCGCTTCATATATAGCGGACTGCAGATTAAATGCATTTCAAAAATACATCGCAAGACACCTTGGGCTTTCGCCCATGCCGCAATAAAACAAGTGAGGCCTCTTCAATCAAGTGGACTAAGAGGCCGAATTTTCAAAGCAGATTGGACTTACATCATTGCTGAATGCCAGTTACGCACATGGTTTTGATGCCTTTGTTTCAGACTTCTTTGCTTTGGACTTTCCTTTTTTGGGAGGAATATAGAATTCACTGTAATTCTGAGCCCGCCGGGCAATCACATAGGCTGCCGCCTGATGACGGCTGATCCCCAGCTTTTCAGAGTACTTCTCGTCCCCAAGAACAGATGACCAGTAGGGAGAGACGTAATA
>CAJTVE010000017.1 GCA_910579655.1 uncultured Allobaculum sp.
CGATGAAAAAATAATAATTCTCAACACCCCCCAGTTACATGGGGAGTGGCAGCGCCCGAGCTATGGAGATTTTTTCTATTAGTCTTTTTCAATTGATTAGTCTTTTTCAATTGATCTTTTTGATACCTGCCAACAAAAAACCGCAAGGATTCGCTCCCTGCGGTTCATTGATCAGTTTTTACAAAGTGTTTTGATGAAAACCAATTCAATTTTAAGCAGCTGAGGATTCAGTCGTTGCTTCGTCAGAAGCTGCTTCCGTTGTTGCAGCTTCGTCTTCGCCGGCATCAGAAGCCTGAATCTGAGCATCCAGGTTCAGAGATGCACCATCCAGAGCCTGAGACCAGTTGCAGACTGGACCAGTTACCAGACCTTCAACACGTTTGTTATAGATGTTGAACAGGTTGTTACCGTAGATACCAAGGAATGGTACGAGTTCAGAAGCACGAACCATCGCTTTGCGGTAGTTTTCTTCGGATACAGCTGGATCGCCTGTTTCTTTACCAGCAGTCAGATAGCCATTCAGTTCTTCGTCGAAAATCTTTGGATAGTTGTTTCCACCAGGAACTTTCTTGCCATTGACTTCAGTGTAGCCTTCAGCAGCGTTCATGGAAGTGTTGGACAGACCTGTGAAAGTCAGAGCCATGAAGAAGGCGTTCCAGTCTTCATTGCTGTCTTCGTTGGATGGATCCGTTGTCGTTACCAGGGTGTTGAAATCAACTGTGTTCTGCTTCAAATCAACGCCCAGTTCTTTATAAGACTTGATGATGATTGGCAGCAGCATGTCAAGACCGGAGTTATTTTCAGTGGCCAGGAATTTAATTTCCAGTTTCTGACCGTCTTTTTCACGGATACCATCAGCGCCAACGGTCCAGCCGGCGTCATCCAGAATCTGTTTTGCTTTTTCGATGTCATAATCGTAAGTAACCAGACCATCGAGCTGTTCTTCACCAGTTACGATCGAACCTGTTCCGGAACCAACTGGAGACCAGAAGATTGCTGGAACATAACCAGTAGAAACGTCTTTGATTTCATCGCTGGCTACACCATCAGGCCACTGATAGTAAGCATCAACGAATTCAGCACGGTTTGTCGCATAAGCCAGAGCCTGGCGGACAGCTGGATCAACGGTGGCACCACCAGCAGCGTTGAATCCAAAGTAACCCTGGGCAGCACGGAAGTAATGGTCAGTCGTCAGGGTTTCAACCATGGAAGCTGGACCGATGACGGTTGGCTGAATTTCTTCAGGCAGGTAGTCGATTTCGCCGGATTTTAAGTTGGCGACTTCAGTACCATCTTCAATGGTGCGGATAACGATCGACTTAATCTTGTAGTCGCCATCACCCGTGTAATTTTCGTTCAGGACAACGGAAGCACCAGCGGACTTGTCATATTTGTTCAGTTTGTAGGGTCCGGAACCAATAATGTTTTCTGGAGCCAGGTTCTGGTATTCTTCCAAATTGCCTTTTGTATATTCAAACTGGTCATCGGGCATGATCATGATCGTACCAATTGTATTGGCTGCATCGATATCCGGTGTAGCGCACTTAAAGGTAACGGTCAGTTTATCGTCGGATACGGTAATACCAGATACTTCTTCGGCATCGCCGTTCTGGTATTCATCCCAGCCCTCGATGAAGTTGCAGGTGCCATCGTTGTAGCCGCCGATGTATTCTGGGTCAGCCATCAGAGTGAAGGTGTATTTTACATCGTCACCATCCAGAGTGGATCCATCAGAGAATTTCTGATCTGCTTTCAGCTTGTAAGTCAGAGTCATTCCGTCTTCTGATACTTCAGGCAGAGATTCAGCCAGGACAGGTTTAATTTCGCTGTCCGCTGTGTACGCCAGCATGGACTGATAAACCATGTTGACAACCCACTGGTCGTAGGCGGTACTGGAGTACATGGGGTTAAAGATCCCTGAAAGTTCCTGGGTTGTTCCAACTTTCAGAATTTCGTTGCTGGAAACCGAAGATCCGCTTCCTGAGCCGCCGCATCCTGCCATGGAAAGGGCCATGGCAAATGCTGCTGCTCCCGCAACATATTTGCGTGAGTTCATTTTTTCTTTCCTCCTCATAAAAAAGAAACTACGTCTTGCAACCCATTTTAGCGAAGGGATTTTCTGATTTCAACGACATTTTGTGAAGAGTATCGAACAGAAATCTGTACAAAGTCGTCTTATTCAGACAATTTAGAAATTCTGATGGAATGAGTAGCCCGACTTTGAAAGATCTGATTCAGATAAAATATGGATTAGATCGCGTTTTTTGGATCGTATTTTTCCGGAGTTTCATTGCTTTTACGGCTGTTTTCTGCCGATTTCGATTCATTTTCCCTAAAAGCAATTCATTTTTAATTAAACGCTTGATTCCTATTTTCTTTCTTCCTTTATTGTCCGGCAGAAACTCACGATTCCGGTTCAACATGGTTTACCTGAATTTTTTCACCTTCTTTCTAAAATGTAAGAACTTTCATTTTCATTGTAACGGTTCAATCTTTTAAGTGCTCTGTCTATTCTCCCTTTTCAGCCCTGAACCTATATTCACTTGTTATTCCCGTCTTTATTCTCATAGTTCAAATCTTGTTTAAATGTTTTTTAAATCTTAAACTTCCGTATCCAAACCGAATTGGAATGCAACAGACAGTTGCAAATTTTACGAATTTCAAGACAATTGTTGCGCTATTTCTTCGGTTTCTTACGCAATGGGGTGGATCTTTTCAACTTGCCATGCTCTTGGCGGGCATCTGGTTTGTGATTTGGATGGATCCACGATCCAAATTCATCAAACATCTTTGTCCTTGCCTGCTGCCACGGATGGCGCAATCCAATTCGGTCCTCTTTCACTATTCAGGCCTCTTGAAATGTTGATTGAAATGCTGATTTTTGGTGACCAAAGAGAACTCTTTTTTGCCAATACGGCTGCCTGCCTATCTACCATTTTCATTCCAGCGTGTGTCTGCCAAGCCGAAAAGTTAACTTTATCTTTCTGATCCTTTTCTGGATCTGTTTATTTCTTTGTTTCTTCTCCTCTTCCCTTCATTCCTGGCTGCATAGTTTTAAAACAAGCATTCCAGACTCTTTCTGGCCGCTGAAAGTTGAAAGCATTCTCCCTCATATTTGTTTCAGAGTTTTACCATTTCAATGCATTCCTTTCTTTTCGTCGAAAACCACATCTTTTTTCTTTCCGCCCATTTTGGCCGGGTGATCGGCAGGCTATGGTCAGAAGATTTGAAATTGTCCTTTTTCATTGAACAGGAAGTGATCGTTTTTTTCTGGCCCTCGCCAAGCGTCAGTGTATCCGCTTACGTTGATCTTTATTTTTTCCTTATCCAGGTATGAGGATAGATAATCCCATCACCTGCCCAAGATTTAAACGAATCTCTCTAAAAAAGGAGAAGTATACGGAATGAAAACACCTATTCAAAACAATGCTTTGTTGTGAAAATGTTTATATTTCGAAAACATTTTTCATGAAATTTTCAATTCCATATTTTCGGAAAATTCATTCAAAATTGTAAAAAATGTAACTCGACTTCCCGCTTGATCCCCCAATATCCCCTTTATATAATGGATATGCATGAAGGGGTAAGGCCCTATGGAGGTACGTTATGTTTGCTAAATTATTTACCATTTTTTCTTACTTCAATGCTAATGACTGGCTGAACGAGTCTGTTGTCTGCGCACAGTTAACAAAACAACTCCACTAGTACACACCTCGACACACCATCAGAAGTATTGAACCCCTAATCATTTGGAGCGGCTATCGCCGCTCCCTTTTTTTATTCACAGATCTTCACTTTATACGAACTTATGCAAACTTTATATAAGTCTCCTTCTTCATCCTCGTCCTGCCCAGATTGACATCGTCCACAATTTGTAAACAATCCAAGTTTTGCTTACAATATTTTGTGTCCCGGATTTGTTGAAGCCCAGCCTTTTGGAGCCTCATTTTAGAATTACCTGTTTCTGGCATTCTTTCTGTACAGAACGATCATGCTAGAATCCGGGCAGAGGAAGAGAATATAAATCTTTCTTTTCTGCTACATTTTTTGCTTTCCGCAAACGCTTTGCAGCGGATCGCAAAGACTTTCATGAAAGGAGAAACTGCCATTTTGCGAATGCTCTGATTCACAAAATGGCAGCCGTGAACGGAATGAAGCTGAATTTTGAACCGTTTTACCAGGAGCTGATCGAGACGCTCGGTGCTTATGCCCTTGCTGCCTGCACCATCTATACCGATCAGGCCACAATTGCGCCCCGCAAAGGAGCATCCAGAAGCAATGAAGCCCTGGCTATTTTAAACAGCCTGGCTTTTAAGCTGGAACACGATCCAGAAATGTATGAACAGATCAAAGCCTATCAGGCTTCCTTAGAAGAAGGATCCCTGGAACGAAAAGAAGTCGATCTTCGTCTGCTGGATCTTGAAGAAACCAAAGAGGTTCCCGCCGATTTCTATCGCCAGGCTCTGCACACGCAGGCTGAAGGAGAAACCTGCTGGCTAGAAGCCAAAGAGAAATCAGACTATGAGATGTTCAAACCGTATCTCAAAAGCATCGTTGCCGATACCCTGAAAATCATTTCCTATTCCCCGCGCTTCAACGGCAGTAATGCCTATGATCTGATGCTCGATACCTATGAAAGAGGCATGCAGCAAAAACAATATGATGAATTCTTTGAAGTCATTAAAGCTGAACTGATTCCTTTAATCGCCAAAGTCAACGCCGCTAAACCGATCGACACAACTCTGGTTGACGCTGATTACGATATCGATAAACAAAGAGAATTTGCCAAGGTTCTTCTCAAACACCTAAAAGCAGATCCAGAGCGGGTTTATCTTTCGGAAACCGAACATCCATTTACCAACTTCCACAGCCATGATGATGCCCGCATCACCACGCACTACTACGAAAACCGTTTCCTGTCCGCTGTCTTAAGTACAGTCCATGAATATGGCCACGCTCTGTATTCCTTACAGATGGATCCGGCTTTCGATAAAACCAAACTGGCGGATGCGGTTGGTTGTGCTGCCCATGAATCCCAGTCCCGCTTTCTGGAAAACCATATTGGCCGCACCAGGGCCTTCTGGCAGCTGCTCTATCCGGAGCTGGTGGAAGCCTTCCCTGAATTCAAAGACGTCAGTGTGGATGAACTGGTCCGTCAGATCAACGCTTCCCAGCCTTCTTTGGTCCGCACCGAAGCAGATGAGCTGACTTATCCATTGCACATTCTGATCCGCTATGAAATCGAAAAAATGATGGCAGACGGTTCCCTGGACTATGATAAGCTGCCGGAAATCTGGGCCGATAAATATGAAGAATATCTGGGTGTCCGCCCTCAGAATGATAAAGAAGGCGTCTTGCAGGATATGCACTGGGCAGGCGGCAGCATTGGCTACTTCCCAAGCTATGCCTTAGGCTCGGCTTATGCCGCACAGCTTTATGAGAAAATGGCTGAAGAAATCGATGTTGAAAAAGCTCTGCGTGAGGATCGTTTTGAAGAAATTCGGGACTGGCTGGAAAAGAATGTTCACCACTATGGTGCTTCCAAAACCATGCGCGAAATCGTTGAAGAAGTCAGCGGTAAACCCTTTGATCCGCATATTTATACCAACTATCTCAAAGATAAATACACAAAACTCTACAATTTGGATTAAGCAAGATACAGACCCTGACTGTCCCTTTTCTCCGGTATGTCCCCCATACCGGAGTTTTTTTTCTGAAAAAAAACAGTTTGATCATCTGAAACTGCTCTGCATAATTTCCCGATAATTTCCCGCGGAGCCGATTATTCTTGTATTCTTCTTTTCCATATATAGACAGGCGGATACAGATAGATAGATAGATAGATAGATATGGAGAAATGAAACATTCAGCGAGAATGGAGAACGTTATTAAAAAGGGAATACAGAAAAAGAGATCGAAAATCGCTCGACTGTCCGGCGGCAGTCCCATTGCTCGCCTGGCTTGTCGCGAACAGACGGATCCCAATCCAGCCAAAGCGGTCTGAAAAGTGGTCTGCTAAAAAGATAGTTTCAGCAGCACTGAAAAAAGGGGAGACTTACTGGACTCTCCCCCATAAATGCAATCGAATAGTCAAATCTTTCTGCCGCTAATCTTCATCCGTGCGCAATACGCTCGGGGTGAAGTTCTGGGCTGCTGAAACGATCAGTGAAGCCGCTTCGTTTAAAGGAATCCGAGTCGTATCGATACATAAATCATAGTAGAAAGAACGACCCCATTTCCGGCTGGTGAAGTACTGATAGTGTGCTTTACGACGTTTGTCTTTGTCTTTCAGACGTTTACCAATTGGAATGTCTGTTTCGCCATATTCCTGCACAACGCGGTTTTTCCGGCTTTCTTCATTGGCATAGATGAAGCAGCATAAGGTATTCGGGTCATTGCGAAGCAGATAATCCGCGCAGCGTCCAACAATAACACAGCCGCCTTTTTCAGCCAGTTTGAAGATGACGTTACTCTGTGCTTCAAAAAGCTGTTCATTGAGGTTAAAACCAAAGCTGCTGCTGGTCAGCATCGTTGAGAACCGTCCCTGTTCTTCGCCGTTTTCTTCAATAAACTGTTTAGCAAAGCCGGTTTCTGTAGCAATCTTGTCAACCAGATTCCAGTCATAGAACTCATAGCCTAAAGCGTCGGCAACCATACGGCCGACGGTGCGGCCTCCGGAGCCAAATTCACGAGTAATGGTAATAACTTTTGCGGTCATGATTTCCCTCTTTTCTAATGACCTGCCAGGCTCAAAGTACGAAAACAATTTCTGATATTTGCATCCTTTTCATCCGTCTGTTTCATGGAAACAGGCTTTGATGAAATAAAATTCCAGGCTTCCCATCTTAGGTCCTCAGGATCCAAAAGACCAGTTTTTCTGTGAGCGAAAACAAATGATGAAAGTACAGGTCTTCTGGAAGGACAGTTTTTGAGTCCGGGCGGTCTTCTTGCCACAATTCGGGTTTCTTTATATTTATTATAAAAGAAGCGGCTTGTCCGAGGCACCATATTGTGCATAATAATCTTTCAGCCTGCCCAGCAGTTCTCCATCCAGCTGGGCTCGTTCTTTCAGACTCGCTACGATTTCAGGAACGGAAACAATGGCAGCTGTCGGAAAGCCATACAGTTCGCTGACTTCAGCCAGAGCCGATTTTTCACCCTTTCCCTTCTCTGCCCGATCCAGGGAAACCATCAAGCCCTTAATTTCGACATTTGCCGCATTTTTTACCTTCGGAACAGTTTCTTCCATGGATTTTCCAGACGTTGTCACATCTTCAATCATAATGACGCGATCGCCATCTTTGAGCTTTGTTCCCAGAAATCCACCTTGATCAGCGCCATGATCTTTTTCTTCCTTGCGATCGCTGCAATAGCGGATTTCTTTGCCAAACAAGTCATAGTAGGCTTCAGCCGTCACAACGGCTAAAGGGATTCCCTTGTAAGCCGGGCCAAACAGAACATCAAAATCATCACCATACTGGTCATGGATTGCTCTGGCATAAAATTCACCGAGCTTGCGCAGCTGTTTTCCAGTTTCATACCCTCCCGCATTCATAAAGAAGGGAGAAATGCGTCCAGATTTGAGTGTGAATGTTCCAAATTTCAGAACACCACTTTCGAGCATGAAATCAATAAAGTCGTGTTTATAGTTTTCCATCGTCTATCCTTTTCTATCTTCTCAACAACATCGCCTTCTGCTTTTTCTATGTTTGGAATATCCTTTCAATCCAAAGATAGCTGCAAGCCAGAAAAAGAAGAAGCTGATGTTGAAGGCAGGCAACCCTGCTGCAAGAACATCATCTTTTTAACTATATCAAATCTGAAAGTTTCGATGTCTTTTTTCAGAATGCCCGTGGCTTGCTTGTTACAAAACCAACAAAAAAATCCGCCAGAGCGGATCAGTTTTTAAATTCGTCTTTGACGGCGGCAACGATGCCGACTAAAGCACTGAGAATCAGCATCACGGTAATGACAGTTGCCAGAATTTTATTATCGTTTCCCATATGGATACCCTTTCCTGTTCTGGCCTGAAAGCCAGTTTCTGTACTCATTTCATTGTATCTGCTTTTGCACGAAAGCAAACCCTCAAACGATAGTCAAATTTTGTTTCCAGCCTGAAGAAGACTTCACTGAGCGAATTCTGCGCTTTTGCATGCTCAGCATTCCAAAAATGGATCCGAAATGGAAATTCGTTCTTTCCGGATTGTCTTTCTATTCAAAGTCTTTGGCCTGACAAACCTTTGATGACACAAACATTCCGCAAATATTTTGAGCATCTCAAAAGGAAGATTATTGTTTGATGCGTATGATGTAACCATAAGAAACGGAGGTCATTAACAATGACTAAAGATGAATTCAAAAAAGTACTTGAAACTGCAGTAGGCGGAACAGCTTATGGCGATGAAATCATCGAAGACCTCGTAGCACACTTCGACGAAACTGGTAAATACGCTCAGACTGCTAAAGATCGTCTCGACGAGAGAATCGGATCTATGACTGGCTGGGAAAAGAAACACAGAGCTGAAGGCGACACTGCTAAAGCAGATGCTGAAGCTGAAAAAATTGCCATCGCTAAAAAAGCCCTGGCAGCTATCGAATAAACCTGAACAGCTAGACCAACAAGCAATGAATGAGCGAGGAGTGTCCTCGCTTTTTCATTGCTTTTCTTTTTCTGCTTTTTCCCGCTTTATGACTCTGTGCGGCAGGGATAATTGCTGAGGATCTAATCTGTCATCCTTTTGATCATCTTCAAATCCAAAGTGCATTTTTTCTATCCGATCATGGCTTATTCAATGGCATCTAAGGATTTTCTTCTCTAATATTCCGCAAAAAAGATGAGCGTTTGAAAAGGAAGATTATTTCTTTTTCTGTATGATGAAACCGTAAAAACAAGGGAGGCATGATTGCCATGACTAAAGAAGAATTCAAGAAAGTATTAGAAACTGCAGTAGGCGGAACAGCTTACGGTGACGAAATCATCGAAGACTTAGTAGCACACTTCGACGAAACTGGTAAATACGCTCAGACTGCTAAAGACCGTCTCGACGAGAGAATCGGCTCCATGACTGGCTGGGAAAAGAAACACCGCGAAGAAGGCGACACTGCTAAAGCAGACGCTGAAGCTGAAAAAATCGCTATCGCTAAAAAAGCCCTCGCAGCTATCGAATAATATTTCTAAAGTCCCCAAAAGACAGGAATTCAAGTTCCTGTCTTTTCTGTTGGCTCATTCTTTTCAGAACATTTCAAAAGGCCGCTTTTCAAATTCTCCTGGTTGGAGAAAGATGCAAAAGCGGCCTTTTTCTGCTCACTTTCCCCCTCACATGGCGTCTCTTTCCACCCCTGAAGGCAGACAAAAAATCAAGGAGTGAGCTTTGTTTAATGGGGAATGAACAGAGGAATCACAAACATACCGACGATCAAGCCGGCAATAAAGACCAGAATGTTTTTTGTGGTTGTACTCATATGGACTTGTCAGCAATCCAAATCCCTTATGCCTTCTTCACCTGATGCCTGATTGCCTCAAATCCATACAATCAGCGAGGATGTTCCCTCCAAATTACAGAACACTTTGGGCAGAGTCATTGACCTGAGGCCATCCAAGAAGTGGACATAAGAAACCATGGATCGGCTTTCTCCTTTCTGCTTATTTCAATCAGTCTTGTCTGGAGTCTTCTCGTCTATCTGAAAGATCCAAATAATGTGTTATCCAATGACATCTTTATTTTACTATCTATCGTTACACTTTTTTTCATTCAGGCTTGAAAATCACTTTATCTGTCCTTTTTGGAATTCTTTCTGCCTGTCAGAAGAACCGGTAAATGCAGAAATCAAAAATTGGTTCGTTTTCTACGCTTCGTCTTAAATAATAAATCGCTAATTTTCAAACCCAAATTTTCTTCTTGATAGAACAGTGCTTACAACAATGCAGGCAAACACAATCGTCCATACCAGCCACGGCAGCTGACAAAAAAAGTGAACTGTTCTCAACAGAAAGTACAGGGCCATCATCATGACAGTCAGTATGATCAGCGAATCAGAAACCAATCTGACAAAAACACTGACCGCCATACTCATGCACGAAACCATCAAGCAGAGGATAACTACATAAGACAGATTCTGTAACGCGGCCTGTGAACAGGGAAGAATCTGGCCATTTTCAACAATCAGCAAAGGATCATTTCCACAAAGGCTTAACCCGGCCAGCCACAGAAAGCCGCAAACTGCTGCCAGAAACAGGAAGGAAATCCCCAGATTCAGGATCAGAAACGCTGTAAACAGCTGCCCTTTTTTATAAGGAAGAGCAAGCATCAGTCTTACAGATCCTGATTCATACATTCGCGCCCAGATCCAGACTCCGATCAGGCAGCACCCCGAAAGAACGATCAGAAGAATGATTGAAAAATAATGATCCATCGTATACACCATGTACTCTGCACGTGCTCTGAAAGGATTGAATGGCTGCTTCCAGCCTCTTTGTTCGTACGACTGTGCCAGAGCTATCCGCTGCTCAAGCTCGGAAGAGTCAAGTTCAAGAGCTCTCTGGCAAAAGCCCGGATCCTGTATGGCCTTGCAATAAAAGGCGTTTTGTGTTTCCACAATCAGTTCCTGATTCTGTTCTGGATTTTTCCACAATACTCTGAGCATTCCAAGATCACTCAACATAGACCCAATATAGTTGTTCCAGTCACTGACTTCTCCTTTGTGCATCTCCATCCGCGTGCTGTTATACCAGGATTCAATCTGCCGGGGCTGCTCCTCTTGCCATCTTCTGGCTGACTGTTCCTGCACGAAGACTGCTCCAAAACTCAGCCAGAAAGAAAGAAGGAGAAGCACAAAGAGCTGCTTTTTTTCGACCTTCAGCCAGGAAAGAAAAATCCGCATCATTTTTGCTCACCATAGATCTGCTTGTAGAGGCTTTCCAGATCGCTTTCAATCCGATACACATCGCGAATCCCGGCCTTTTCCGTAAGCTGTTTCAAAGCCGCTTCAAATGTGGCAGTGTCCGGAAAGACCGCTTCAAAATAAGAACCGGATTCTTTTTGGAGAAAGGGTCGCAGAATCCTGCTGGCTTCACCCGGGTTCGACGCTTCCAAAGCATAAGTATGAAAATGATCCTTGATTTCATTTTTCGAAACCGAGCGAATGATTTTCCCATCTTTGATAAACAGAAATCGGTCACAGATTTTTTCCAGATCTCCCAGAACATGACTGGTCACCAGCATGGAAACACCCTTTTGCTTCTGTTTTTCCAGCAGACTTCGAAGTTTGAAGGTGCTTTCCGGATCCAGTCCGTTTGTCGGTTCGTCCAAAAGCAAAAGCCTGGGGTTTCCTAAAAGAGCCAGTCCAATTGCAAGCCGCTGCTTCATTCCGATTGAATACGTTCCAGTTCGCCGTTTCAGGGCCCAACCTAAATTACAGTAGTCAAAAATCTCTTTTGTTTCTGCATTTTCAAGAGAAACGCCCTTATATCCCGCATAAAGCTTGAAATGATCCATTCCATTCATTCCCGGGTACAGGGCCGGATCTTCGATGCACATTCCCACGCCCTGCATGGCTTTGGAATGATCCTTTTCCACTTCATATCCGGAAATATAAATGGAACCTTCGTCCTTTTTATAGGCGGTAGAAATGCACTTCATCAATGATGACTTTCCGGAGCCATTGGGCCCGACAAGACCGACTGCTTCTCCAGGAAAAACCTGTAGATTTACATGGTCCAGGATCTGTTTCTGTTTAATTCGTTTAGAAACATCCTCAACGCGCAGCAATTCCTTTTCTTTTTCCAGTGCCATCTTATTGAACATCCTTTCTTCCAATCAAACCAAAATCAAGCGTCATGAGCAGAACCGCATAAATTACCGCCACCGCCAGCCAGACGCCCCACCCGACTCCAAATCCGCCATACAACAAATCCACAACAGACGGCCAGAACAGTGGAAGAAGGTTCAGCCAGCAAAAATGAAATCTTTGCAGGCAAAGCAAGACGATCCAAATCGCACATAGAAACAGGCTGGTATTCGGGCGAAAGAGAAAAGCGATCGAATAAACAGTCAGGCAGTCTAGAAAAATCAGCAGAATCTGTCCTCCCAGAATGATCAGGCACCACTTCCAGCACACTAACCATTGAATTGTCCCTGGAAGATAATCAGCCCCCGAAATGGTTGAGCTGAAAAATGGTTCAGTCATCGTTGCGGATGCAAATAGGTTCGAAGGAGAAACCCCCGTTTTCCAGACGGCTGGTTCAACAGGAACCAGTGTGACCAGATCCTGCCAGCCAAAGCAGAATCCAGACAACAAAAAGCCAAATAAAAACGTCGTCAAAAAAACAATCAACGCAGCCAGGAACGAAGAGAATACCTGAATCCAGAAAAACTTGCGCGAAGAAATCGGCAGTGTTTTTGAATAGAACAGGGAGCGGCTTCTGTGGAGTTCAATAGCGTTCATCAGAAAGAAAGCAATAAAAACAACGGGCAGAAGGAAACCGGACAAGTTAATCAGTGCAAAATAGTTGCGACTGAACATGCCTGGTCCTTTCGGATTAAAGTCCGCCTGCACTGTCCCCGTATTCAATTCCTGAAGAAGTCTTTCGATTTCTACTTTCAGGTTTTGAAAATACAAATGTCTTGGTTCTCTCAAATCCAGGTCAGCCTGCTGATATTCAGAAAATGTCTGATAGTCAAGAAGTTCGATATTCAGCCACGGCAGCTTTTGGGAATATTCCAGACAGAGATCGGGATCGCCAAGATCTTTAAGGCCGCATTGAAAAGCCCAGAGCAGCTCAATTCTAACCATCGCCTGAGCCCATCTGGTGTTCAGTTCTGAGCTGGAAATCTGGTTTTGCTCATACGCCTGAAAGTCTTTTTCGAAAGATGTCCAGATTTCTTCTTGCTGGTTCACCGCTTCAAGCTGGATGGACTTGGCCTGGATATCTGTTTCTGTTCCGTGGGTTTTGGCAGCATCCAGCTCTGCCTTGGTCGTTGAGCAGGAATTATCCAGCTGCCATGCGATGTTTCTGACTGTCTGATTGAAGTCACTGGCCGGCGCGAAAGCCGTCTGCGTGAAGGCCGCGGCTGTAAAGCAGACGAGTAGAACGGCTAAAATAAAAGACGATCTTGATTTAAGAATTCTAACTGTTTCTTGGGTACACTGTTTCCACATCCAACGCCTCCTTGAAAAGTTTAAATATTTACATTGCTTAATTTTGACATAAGAAAACATCTGAATCGTACACCATCGTTATGCTCGTCAGCTTGTTTGCAGTAGTAGTAATAAATTAATTTGCTAGAGAAGTTATTCTTTGTCTATATTTTATGAATAAAAAACTCTGGTGTGCACGTTTATCGAACGTATCACAATAGGTTATCCAATAGCGTCTTTATTTCACCATCTATCGTAACATTTTTCATTCAGAGCTAAAAATCACTTTATCTGTCTTTTTTGAAATTATTTCTGTCTGACAGTTAGAAAAATCGGTATACGCAGTAATCAAAAAGGCAGAAATCAAAAAATGGAAGTCGCTTCGTTCTTTTGACAGAAAGCGACTTCCATTTCTTATGCATTCAATTAAAATGCGTTTTTCCTATATTCAAATAGATTTTGATTATTTAAAGAACTCTTCGCGGCCGTATTCGTTTTTCCAGTTTTCACTGAATTCGTCGACCGCAATGGCTGTGGCTGGATGACCAACCATCTGATAAACCACTTCTGGTGGAACCGTTACAGCCTGAATGCCGGCTTCAATCAGATCGTTAACCTGGCCGCAGTTTTTGAAGCTGGCCGCAATGACCTTACTGTCGCTGCCGGCTTTTTCCAGCATTTCAAGCAGACGGATGACTTCTCCTACTCCGTCGCCATAATTGCACATGCGGTTTGTATAAGGAGCAAGATAATCCGCGCCATTGGCTGCCGCCAGAAAGCCCTGAGCCGCGGAATAAATCGCCGTGGCCAATGTATGAATTCCCTCTTCATGGCAGGTTTTGATGGCTTTTAATCCAGCTTTGGTTACCGGGATTTTGACATACATGTTTTTTGGACGAAGTTTGCTGATTTTGCGTGCTTCTTCCATGATGCCTTCATAATCGGTTTTGACGACCTGGACAAAAAATTTCTGGTCTGGATTGAGAATCTCAATGATTTCAGAAATGACTGTTTCCGGGTCTTTATGCGATTTGGTCAGGATTGTCGGATTGGTTGTGACACCGGCAATGGTCAGAAAATCATTCAAGTCTTTGATTGCATTTACATCTGCTGTATCTAATACGAATTCCATATCTATTCTTCTGCTCATCAAGAGCAGTCCTTTCCAACAGCTCCAAGCTGTCTTTTTCTATGTTTGTCTGTCCTATATTTGTTTGTTCTATATTTGTCTGTTCTATTTTTCGATAACCAGATTTCTGATCCCGTTCTCTCGGGCAATCTGGTAAAAGTGCTCCAATTGCGCTTTACTGAATGGTTTGGCATCTTCCAGTGTCCAAATTTTGCCAGCCATTTCATATTTAGAAGGAGCAAGTGGGTTGTAGTTGAGCATTTCCCAGTGCACTTCAGGATTATGATCCGAAAGCCACTTCGCAATACCGGCAATATTTTCATCGGTCGCCGTATATCCCGGAATTAGTGGGGTACGGACAATTACCCGCTTGCTGATGTCAGGATCTGAAATCATCCAGGCAATATTCTCGAGAATGCGTCGGTTGTCTGTCCCGGTAGCTTCTTTATGTTTTTGCCAATCGAGAACCTTGAGATCACAATACACATGATCAAGCAGCGCTACGGCTTGCTTTACCAGGTTGTGATCGGCATAGAAGCTGGATTCAATAGCTGTATTCAGGCCTGCGTGTTTACAGGCCGAAAGAATATCAACTAAAAACTGTCCCTGTAAAAACGGTTCCCCTCCAGAAAATGTGACGCCGCCATCCTTCTGGAAGAAGACTTCATCCCGTCTGATTTTTTCCAGGAGCTGGTCAACGGTATAAGCCTCGCAGTCATAGCGGATTGCTCTGGCCGGACATCCATCCACAATCGCTTCAAAGCCGCCTATGCTGGCATAGTTGATCACAGGATGATCTTCTTTCCAGTGGATCTGGTCCTGATCAGCCAGATGGAGACATGTTTTGCAGCCGATGCATTGCTTTTTTAAGAACACCGGCCGACGATGACTTTCCAGCCCTTCCGGATTCTGGCACCATTTGCAGCGCAGAGGACATCCTTTGAAAAAGACTGTTGTTCTGAGTCCTTTGCCATCGTGAACCGCAAAGCGTTTGAGATCAAAGACAAGGGCTTTGGATGGATGAATCTCAAGGCCGCCTGTTTGATCGCTTTTATCGAGACCTGGTGTCTGGTTGAGCGTCTTGTCAGAATTAGATGTCTTCATAAGTCGTCCGTTCAATAATTTCATTCTGTAACTTGGTGGCCAGTTCCGTGAAGTAAGCGGTATAGCCGGCAACTCGCACGGTTAACGACTGGTGGCGTTCGGGATGAGTCTGAGCGTCCAGCAGATCTTCTTTGCGGACGACGTTGAACTGGATATGTGGAATTTTCAGGTCCACAAAGCCGCGCAAGAAGGTTTCAAATTTATCGCGGCCTTCCTGGGTCTTGAAAAATTCAGGAAGAAATTTCATATTCAACAAGCCGCCATTGGTCGTGCAGCGGTTGTCCAGCCGGCTGACAGAACGAAGAACAGCCGTCGGTCCTTCAAGATCCCGGCCATAGACTGGAGACATCCCCCCATCAGCCAGCGGCGTCATCGCATTGCGGCCATCGGCACTGGCGCCGACATTTTCACCCATTGGAACATGGGCACTGACGGTATACATGCCGGTATGATAGGGTCCACCGCGATAATTGGTAAAGTCATCCATCTGGTCTCTGAAGTAGTCTGCCCATTTAACCCCCATGTCATCGACCCATTCCACATCATTGCCATATTTAGGCGCCCGTTTTAAAAGCTGGGTCTGTACAATTTCATAGCCTTTAAAATCATGACGCAGGGCTTCAAGCAAGTCTTTAGCTTCAATACGCTTTTCATCAAAAACCAGTTCTTTGATTGCGGCCAGCGAATCCGCCAGGTTGGCTGCCTGGATGATCTGGATGCCGGAAAGATTATAGCGGGCTCCGCCGCAGGTTACATCCAGGCCTTTTTCCAGGCAGTCATCGATTACGCAGGAAAGGAAAGCGGTCGGCAGGCATTGCTGGTGAGCTTTTTCCACAACAACTTCAGCGGCCATCATTTCATCGATGAAGTAGTCGATGGTCTTCTGGAAGCCTTCTTCCATCTGCTCAAATGTCTGATAAGTATCCAGTCCACCATAATCAGGGCCGAGCTGTTCTCCGGTAAGCAGGCAGACGCCATGATTCAAAGCCAGTTCAAGTGCTTTGTTCATATTAAACATGGCGGCATCACTCCAGCCCAGATTATTTCCATGCGTTGTCAGTTCGACACAGCCGACGATCGCATAGTTGCGCGCATCTTCCTGCGTAATCCCCAGATTCTGCATCGGTTCAATAATAGCTTCATCATTGAAGAACTGCGGCATACCGCTGCCTCGGGCAACAACTTCGATGGCTCTTTGCATCAGTTCATGGCTGGTATTCTGATTTAAACGAACCGACAGGTTTGGCTGCGGCAAGCCCAGATCGTATTGGGCATCCAGGAAGAGTAAAGACAGATCATTATAGGTATCCCTGCCATCTTCATCGACACCGCCAATGGCAATATTGAATCCAATCGGGAAACCCGCAAAGTATTTGGCAGAGTGGGCATTGCGAAGATACACAATCTGATTGAATTTCAGCCATAAGGCTTCAATCAGTTCCAGCGCTTTTTGTTCGGTCAGTCTGCCTTCTTCAATATCTTTCTGGTAATACGGATATAAATACTGGTCCATGCGGCCCGGCGAGAAACTGGAAGCATTGGATTCCATGTGCAGAACGGTAAATAAGAACCAGACACTTTGCAGCGCTTCGTGGAACGTTTTTGGCGGACGAACCGCAAGGTCGTTACAAATCCTGGCCAGTTCCTGCAAATCCTCTTGATATTCCGGATTTTCTTTAGCGGTCTGTTCGAGCAGCGTGCCATAGCGGCGCATGAACGTCTGAACGCCTTCAAGCGTCATTTGCACAGCCTGATAGAAGTCCGGATTTTCCGGATGCTTCTTTGCACTTTCTTTTGTCTTTTCAATCAGTCCAGCCGGTCCCAGTTTTAACCAGAGTTCTGTATCCGGGCAGATATGACCCTGGGCATGGTCTTTCTGGTTGATCTTAACGACTTTCGCCATGGCGCTGATTTCTGGTCCATATTCTTTCGAGATGACATCTTCCATGGACCGGCCATGCCAGTATGGATAAATCGACGTCCGGAATTCTTCAATGTCTTCCGGACGGACCTGGAAGCGGTCCTGCGCTCTGGTTGGCAGAGTTTCGAACTCTTCATTGACCCAGCGCAACCCACTTTCCGGAAAGACGATTCCGGCACGAACACCTTTTGAGCGGTTGCCGACAATCAGCTCTTCAGGCTTTATGGCAATTTCCAGCTCTTCCAGGCATGTCTTTAAAGCAAGTGCCCGTTTGAGCGGAGTGGAAAGTTCTTCATTTTCCTGATAAACACGAGTAATGATCCGTGCCTGTTCAATGGAGGCAAACCGTGGTTCCTCCAACATTTCCCGTTTGAGAATTTCAATGCGTTTTGAATCTTTCAGCTTTTCCATAGCAGCCTCCTTTTTTACTGGTTTCTTTCTGGTTTCAGAATATCATTCAAAAGAAAGCTATCCAATTCAAAAATAGGACAAAAGCAATAACCAAAATTTGACTCTGTATTCAAAAGCTTAAATCTTGTTTTTACCTTTTATTCAAAAATTATTTCGCTGTCCTGCTAAAAAGCCTGGATTTCAGGGGATATGAAATCCAGGCTGGATTGAAATATTCGGGGTTTGTCTTTCCAAATATCTTATCTATATCTTATCTATATTTTATCTATTCTCTATTATTCGATCCTGGCCAGAAGTTCACTGTTGACGACCAGTTCATCGTCTTTTTCAGCGAGCTATTCAAAGTATTCGTGTAAAGGCAGAATTTTCTTGAACAGGGCAATGAACCGGCCAACCAGCAGCGCGGATAAAATCGTTCCCAGGCCAACCCCGCGAAGTCCGCCAAAGAAAATCCAGGAAAGAAGGACACCAAGCAGACAGAATGTGAGATCCTGCAGATTTTTAGCCATGCCTAAAGACAATGAGAATCGAACTGAAACCGCATTGGTCAGGCCATCGGTTGGAACTTTGAGCACATCAGGGGCCAGTTCAATCACCACACCCAAACCGAGCACTGCACATCCCAAAACAAAGATCACCAGACTGCCAAAGAAATCCATTTCAGGAATAAAGGACAAAACACTCATCCAGAAATCGGTCACCAGACCGAAAGCCAGGGTAGCCGGAATCTGGCCGATGCGCTGGGTCAAATCAAAACGGTTTCCAAGCAGAATCCATTCCAGGCCAAAGATCAGGACATTCAGCACAAACGTTGTCGTTCCAAACGAGAAAGCAGGATATTTCAGGGTGGTCACATACGCGACTGCAGAGGCTGGCGAAGTGCCAAGCCCGGCTTTGGTAATCAGACAGATTCCGCAGGCTACAATCATTAGCCCAAACAGAAAAACAAGATATTGTCCGATCAGTTTTCGGGCTGTATCTGGTTTATGAAGCGGTTTTTCCTGACTCTGTACTGGTTTCATTTTTCCATCTCCTTTTTCGCATTGGCACTCATCCGCGCCAGAAAATCACTGAGTATTGCTTTTTCTTCTTCAGAAAATCCTTCCAGAATAATCCGGTCTACTTCCTGACCGATTTTCAGAACCTGCAACGCCTGCTCCAGACCAAAGGGCGTCAGTTCAATGGTGCACGAACGTCGATCGGTCAGGCTTGGCTTTTTTTCGATCAGACCTTTCTGCTCCATCAGCTTGAGCAAGGTTGTCGTCGAAGATTTATCCAATACACACCAGGCCGCAATTTCTTTGGGGGTATTGCCTCGTTTCTCATACAGGCACTGCAAAATTTTGGGCTGACCGGGATCCAGATTGATCTTTGCGGTTCTGGACATATGAACCCGCCCCACCTGTCTTGAGGACTGCATGACCAGATAATGCATATCCAATGCTCCTGGCTGCTCTGCCATTCTTTGTTGGGTTTGGTCTCTTTTCTGGGTTTGGTCCTTTTGCTGGATTGATCCAGTTGGTTTGCTTCTTCCCTGATCTGGGTCTTTCACCTGCAAAGAAGACAATTCGATTTTTGCTGGCTGGGGATCATGTCCAGCCCGCTTTGGTTTCTTTTCCCTGTTCTGTATTTTCTGATCCTGCATATTCTGGTTCTCCATCTCTTTGTTTTGCACTTCTTACTTTTATGTTTCTGATCATTTTTAAATTTTCCTTTTGTGAGATCATCTTACCGAAAATATAGTTTGAATTCAAACCATATTTTCGGCTTTCTCCCTTCTTCTCACCAGAACCGTGGGGTTTTCCACCAAAAAAGGCCGGAATTGGAAATTTCCGACCTCATTACAATTCTTATATTCATTCTGCAAGCTATTCCAGGCCTGCTTTTGATTCATCGTTGATCTTGAAAGACTTTCTTTATTCGTTGTTTTCTGGATCATCAATACGTTTTCTGGCGGATCCGGCTGAGGGATACCCCATACGATACCGCCAGACAGAGAACAATTGCGATGGCAATCAGCCACCATTGGCTCAAATACGGAATAAACTGACTGAAATCCACATCATCTGTAATCAGAACAGCACCGGACAGAACCACAGCCAGAATGACTCCGACATATACCCCTGCATTTTTCGTACCAAAAATCAGAAAAGCCGGGATCATGACACTGATCATGACCAGTCCTGCGCTCAGACTGCTTGCTGCCATGAGCAGGTGGACCTGCCATTGGGCTGGCGAAAGGACCAGTTCGATAAGCAGCTGAAGCACAGCCACAAGCATGCCGCCAGCCACCGGATAGAGGTAGAGTTCCGCCGCACAGGCTGAATCTGAAAATGGCAGCGTAAACAGAAACTTTCCGGTAGGCTCTTCCACTTTGACCACAGCGATTTTCATCAGCAGAGTCATCACCAGAATCACCAGCAGAGCTGACATGTCCAAGAACAAGTAGAAAATGATCAACAGTCCAAACACCAGCAGCGTGCGTTTCATCTGCAAGGTAGTCTGAAAATCGTAAACAAACAGTCCTCTCATTTTGTATCCTCCGGCTGTCCTTTTTCAAACAGCTCAATCAAATCATCCAGACCGGCTCGATCCAGAACCAGTTCTGGGTAGTTTTCCTGATAATACTGGCGGTCCTTGACCAGAACCTTCACTCCACCCGCAAAGGGCATCATTCGAATAACACCGCGCAAGTCAACTTGACCTGCCTGGCCAGCATCCAGATGCAGCAGACCATACTCATCCAGTATGGTGCCGATTTCTTCATGCAGCCTCAGCTGACCTTTTTGAATCAGGTAGACATCATCGCAAAGTTCCTCAATATCAGAAGCAATATGCGAACTGATCAGAATACTGCGCCCTGGAGTCTCCATATACGTCTGAAGGATCTCCATCAGTTCATGACGGGCAAGAACGTCCAGGCCTGAAGTCGGCTCATCCAAAATGAGCAGATCTGGATGATGGCTGATTGCAGCCGCCAGCTTCAGGCGAACCCGCTGTCCTGTGGACATGGACTCCAGGCTCTGATCCATTTTTATCTTCAGTGTTTTACACAGCTCCAGATACTCTTTGTTCGAGAAGTCCGGATAAAATGCGCCCAGAATTTTGCCGATTCCTTTCGCATTCAAAGTTCCATTGAAGCCAGAATCCGGAAAAACAACCCCAATTCTGGCTTTCTGCGTTGGATTCAGGCTGTCGATATCCTGCTCAAAAACACGAATCGATCCGCCATCGGCTTTTTCCAGTCCCAGAATCAGCCGAAATAAAGTGGATTTCCCCGATCCATTCACCCCAATCAGGCCAGTGATGGTTCCCGGTTCAATTTGTAAAGTGGCATCCAGACGAAATCCTGGATAGGTTTTCACGACATCTTGAAGTTGAATCATAGTTATTCCTCCAGCAGCAGGCTGACCATTTCCAGAATCTCCTGACTGCTCATTCCCATCAGCCTGGCTTTGGCGATGGTCTGGTTAAGAGCCTCTTCAATCTGGCGACGCGCCTGCTCCTGGCTGAACTGGGGATCAATCGCATTCACATACGACCCTTTCCCATGAACAGTCGTCACTAGTCCTTCACTGTCCAGCTGATCGTAGGCCTTTTTCACGGTCAATGCTGAAATGTGATAGTCTCTGGCTACTGCCCGGACGCTTGGCAGCTGCGTGCCTTCTTTAAGTGTGCCGTCCTGAATCTGGCGGCGGAGCTGGGCGGTAATCTGTTCGTAAACAGGTGTCATTGAAGAGGATGAAATCTGCAGGTTCATTTGTTTTCCTCCACAAACACTATATAACAGTTGATAACAGTTGTAAACAGTGAGAAACAGTTTAAACAGTTAATTCTCTGTTCTTGTTCTCTCCTGCTGGTTTTACGGTTTTACAGTTTTACGGACTTACCTTCGAATTTCAGTCAAGGAATGAGTCAAGGAATCGGAACACGCAAAATAAAGGTTGGCAAAAGTGAGGAATTTGGCTGGTTTGATCTACAGACAAAGCTACAATATCTGTAGTTCCTCCCTTTTCACTCACAGAGGATTGTGGATTTTCAATATCCGCAAAAGAAAGGATGTTAGCATGCGGAAATCAAAAGAAGCCAGACTCTCTCAAATTCAAAGCCTTCTGGAAGAACACGAATCCATGGCCGTTAAGGATTTAGCTGATACCCTGGCCGTCACGCCAGAAACAATCCGTCAGGATCTTAATATTCTGGAGCGCAAAGATGTCATCGTCCGTGAGCACGGCCTGGCCCGCATTGTCAAAAATCAGGTTGAAATTCCTTTTGAGGTGCGCAAAAGCATTCATTTCGATCTGAAACAACGCATCATGTTTGAGGCTATTTCCCAGATTGAAGATGGATCCACGGTGTTTCTGGACTCGGGAACCACCATTTATTCCGGACTCGACCTGCTTCGTTCGAAAAAAGACATTACCGTCGTGACCAATGCCATTCCGATTGCGGATGCCTGTCTGGATCTTGGCATTCAGGTTCTGCTCGTTGGGGGAATGATGATTCAACGCGGCAAGCGGGCAGATGGCTACTTTGCGATGCAGCTGCTCGATCAGATTCATATCGATCTGGCCATCATGGCATCCGATGGCATCCGCAATCTTGGTGGGATCAGCGTCTATTCCATTGAAGAATTCGGAACCAAGCGCAAAGTCCAGGAACGGGCTGATCGTCTGATCGCAGTAATCGATCGCTCCAAGTTTGATCGTAAAGGGGCCTTTAAAGCCATTGACTTCAAAGATTTTGATCTGGTCATCACCAATACTCTCAATGACGAGCAAAGAGCCCAGATTGAAAACAAGACTCAGATTCTTGAAGTTCCTGATGATCAATGATTTATCCGCTTTCCAGCAGCCCAAACAATTACATCGAAGCCAATCCTTCAAGGACTGTTTTGGGGGAGCAATTGAATAGACTGTTTTTAAATCTCAGTGATTTTTTCTTTCTCTCATTCTCAGATTCAATCCATCCGAAGCGAATGAAGGAACCGTTAATATTCCGAAAAGTTTCTGAGCGTTTCAAAAGGATGTTTGTAGGCAGACCGGTATGATGAACGTGTAAAGAAAAGGGGGTCACGATGACCATGACTAAAGAAGAATTCAAGAAAGTATTAGAAACTGCAGTAGGCGGAACAGCTTACGGTGACGAAATCATCGAAGACTTAGTAGCACACTTCGACGAAACTGGTAAATACGCTCAGACTGCTAAAGACCGTCTCGACGAGAGAATCGGCTCCATGACTGGCTGGGAAAAGAAACACCGCGAAGAAGGCGACACTGCTAAAGCAGACGCTGAAGCTGAAAAAATCGCTATCGCTAAAAAAGCCCTCGCAGCTATCGAATAGTTTTCTGACCACGCGCAAAAAAAACGGGAACCCCCATTCCCGTTTTTTTATTGCATTTTTTTGGATCATTGATTTTCTGCTGATCTTTCATTCTCGATGCAAGGTTGCCCCATCCTGCTAACCGCATGGTTCTGGATACCATTTCAATAAAAATCAGTCTTTTTTCAGCCCAATATTCAAAACACGAATCCAAAACTACCGAATTGATGGCCAAAATTCTCGAATATTTCTGTTCAATTTTCACTTGCAATTTTCAGTTTTTGTGAAGCACCGGTAACTGGTGATTGAAAATCCTGGTTTTCTGCTCATAGGCATCAACAAGCAGTTGCGTCTGCCCTGTTTTTGTATAATGGTCAATCATCAGCAATGACAACACGGCCAGCATTCCCCAGTTTTTCTCTCGGCTGCAAATCAAATACATTCTGTTCTTCATCTTCTCTATTCGAGAGGAATTCCGGTTGATCATAGCTTTGAGCAGCGCATACAACACTTCATCTTCTTCACAAAGCTGATAATTTTCATACTCTTTAATCGCCTCCAGGCACTTCTGGTTTTCGCCAAGTCGAAACAGACAATAGGGTTCAAGAATAAAATTCCCAGGATGACGAGGATTCAACTCAGATTTTTCCTGCCTGATAAATTCCAACGCATCCATAAACTGTTCCGATAGAGTAAGAACAAAGATTTTATTTGATACTGCCTGACGACAGATTAAATTATCTCTGAATGTCCTTCTGTTCAAAAGAACTTTATCTAACAGAACAATTGATTTTTTAAAATTACCGGTCATGGCCAGGTAAACTGCTTTGTTATTCCATGCGTTAAATACGCGAAGAAAATTTGCCTCCTGCAGGTATAACTCCTCCGCCCGGCAGATCAGCTCATAAGGTTCATAAAAAGATACTTCCTGATAGGTCAAACATGCCAGATTCTGCTTAATAATCCCTTCAAGCTGTGGCCATTTCCATCCATCCATTTGATGAAGAGCATCTCCATACAATTCAATTGTTCGCTGGCCATCTCCGCCTTTTTGATACATATATCCTTCGCAAAAAAGAAGAAACGCGCGTACATCAGGCGAAAAGTATGGAATAAAATCTTTCGCGTTCTTTAGCTTTTCCACATCCTCTTTATCCATCGGCTTTCGATAATAGAAGTAAACTTCAAAAACTGTTAAATATAAGCACGCAAGTGAGTTTCTGAGATAGGCTCGATTCTGCTCTATCCATTTTTCAACTTCGCCTTCTGCCTCGTAATCTCTGTATGCAAACGCGTTAAAAAGTTTGTCCAATTTTTTCTCAGCTTTTTCAACCAGGGCATAGTCAAAATTGAAGTCCTTGAAGAAACGGTGAACAAATTTGACAAATACATCCGGTTTTAGATTCCTTTTTCCGTTTTCAATCTCACAAAGATTCCCTCTTGAAATATTCAGACAATTTGCGGTTTGCTCAATCGTCAGATTTCGGCTTAATCGAAGACACTTTTCCACCAATACAAGCGTTTTAGGATCAATATTTTCAATGAATTTGTTCTCGAATATTTCACTTCTCATTTTCTTGTTTCCTTTGTTTTTATATGTCAGTATTTAATTGTCAATCAGAAAGGAGAGAAAGACCAGTGAAGCATTTATTAACAACTCGCATGCTAATACGATCAAGAAAGCATCTGCGTCTTTGTCTGGCCTTCGCACTCATTCCTCTATACGCCGCAGGTTGCAGCACAAGTAACATTGTTAATTCCCCAGATCAGAGTGAAAAGCAAAGTGAAGAGAGCCAACTCAATCAGGTTCATGATGCAAAAGATCCCTCTGAATCATCACAGATTGACGATGTTCCCGAAAACAGCAATCAAAATTCGAATACGAGCAGCGCATTCTTATATAGCCAAGTATCCCAAACATACAATTTCGGCAGCTATGTTCTTCGAGAGGGAGAAAACATTGATCCATTACGCGGTGAAAATGGAAATTTCTATTTTCAGACTGTTGCTCCTTTGAAAGGACTGATGACCGCTCCCACCAGAGCACTCTACAAATTAAATTGCGAAACTGGCGACATTGCCGAATTAAGTACCTTTGATGATGAAGAGAATATCCGCATCTGTGACGTAATGGAATTTCAAGGGGTCCAACTGCAGCTGATCTACCGGTTTAATGACGCCTATATCGAATTCATCATATTGAAAGACGGTCAGGAAATATATAACAGTCTGGCGGTTGATACTCTAAACCTTCCAAAACTGACTCAAGTCCAAGACAACCTGTATTTCTCAATCAGTGAAATGGACATCACAAATTCTGTCTTCGGAAACGTTTACCGAATCGGTCCTGACTTTTCAATTGAACAGGTTTACACCTCTGCAGGATATATAGTCGGACTGATCAATACAGTGAACTATTCGGGAAACTTTGGAATCGGTATTCATCAAGAATCGAATAAACGGTTTGGCTTTCTCGATAATCAAGACCAGCTAACATTCGTCGAAGTGCAAAACGATGATTACATTTATCCTTTAAGCGATGGATTTATGCACTTGAAACCCATCAGCGAAAAAGTCTACTCCATCTCCTGGATCGATAAAGAAACACAAGAGGAAATCGATCTTGATCAGACCTTTGAAGGTGTAATGGGGAATTACACCGCTTTAGAAAATAATGTATTCATGTTCGAAGATTTGAATCAACAATCCTACATCGGCTGTTTCGACGGGGGTCAGATCAAAATCGAACCCGTGGAATCCATTTCATCTGGTCTGTGTCGCTATGCTCAGATCTCCAGCAACAGTCTGTTTGTGTATATACATCAAAATAATGTAAATGAAAACGGGCAGACCGTTTCCAAAGACTGGTCCGGCGCTCTGCTGCAGCCTTAAAATCCTCATAAAACTAGAGACTAAAACTATCACAGAGGATGCACAATGTAGAATATCGTTTTCGGATTGCGCATCTATGACTTAAGCGGTATTTTCAAAACAATATTGTTCTTACAGATTGGCTTTTCGTACAGACAGCCCGAAAAGAAAGCGAGAATGGATATTTATGGACTCCAATAATCTTTTTAGTAACTTTACGGCTTTGCTCATTTGTTTAGTCAGATTATTTTTTGTTGATGTTGCTTCCTATAGTGGAGATGTTTCTCGAGATTCTAGAACAGCTTCACATCTCCCGAACTATCAAGCGTGGGTACCATCACCTGCGAATCGTTGGGAAGATTGCAAAAGTCTTGGATATTGGTATGCAGAACTTCATCGATAACATTGGAAGATTCCTTAAAAAGCCTGTTTGTCGCGTTGTACTCGTTCTTCTTGTCCTGTACGTTTCAATGTCAGGATTGGTTGTACTCAACGTAAAAGGAGTCCAATACTACAAATCTCATGACCAAAGTTCATATGATCAAAAATTCGGACTCTGCCATGCCTGGTATGGATGCCCCCTGAATTTTCCACATGCTGATCAGGCAAAGCCTCTTTCTCCCTGGGCATTTGGCGACGACATGCCAGAAGGGCGAGACTTTGAAAATTTTGCGAACTATGAAAGTGGCATCTTTTGTCCTTTCTGTCTGTGGAATTTCTTCTGGCGGCCTAAGCCGAGTTCCCTTGTATGACTTCTTGCGCGAAAGCCTTGCAAACGCTGATCGGCTTGCCAGATTCGCATTTAAAACTCTCTTTATAGAAAAAGCAACTTCATCCTTATGGAAAAGTTGACTGCTAAAATCTGTTTGATACGGAGGTGGATATGGAGAAAAAACAAAAGCGCTCATGGAAATCCATTGTGAAAGCAATCGTGATTGTCATCGTTGCTTATCTTGGGATTTCCTATGCGGTTGTTCTCTGCCATACAGGCGCTCCATACTATAAGGCTGGAAGCGAGACTTCGACTGTCCATGCTGAGGATTT
Source organism: uncultured Allobaculum sp. (assembly GCA_910579655.1). Classification (GTDB taxonomy): domain Bacteria; phylum Bacillota_I; class Bacilli_A; order Erysipelotrichales; family Erysipelotrichaceae; genus Allobaculum. Next base: position 26,941 of record CAJTVE010000017.1, read on the forward strand.
TGGCCTTTGCCATTTCTGGTATAGCTGCCCGCTCTATCGATCTGAGTTTAAAAACGAACATCCTGTTCCATTTTGGACATTTGGAGAAGACATGCCAGAAGGATCTGATCTCGGCCAGTTCATGGGCAAGGAACATGGGCTGTTCTGTCCATTCTGCGTCTGGAAATGCTTCTATAAGCCTAAAGCAGGAAGAGCAGGATCCACCTTTTAAAGGAGGTAGAACTATGTCAAATCAAAAAGGAACACTTTATATCCTACTTCCGTTGATCAGTGCTGTGATGGTTGGAATTTGCTCACCATCCCAGGCTGATTTTCAGCGAGGTACAAATATGGGAATGTGTTATCTGTTGCTGGCAATCGGTCTGGTTATTTATACGCTGTGCGTAGCTGCAAGTCGTCAGCTCTGGCAGAGTGGGAGTGTTTCCAAGAGCATGGCGATAATCGCACTGGTTCTTTGTCTGATGATCTGGCTTTTGCTCACTCCGATAATTCCCACTCCCCTTAACGGACTGACCAGTTGGATTTCAACAAGATACAATCCTTTTTTTCCAGGACTTGCCTTTTCTTATCTGGTTTTCTGTCTGGTTGATTTACTTTCAGGAAACAAGAAACTTCGCTCGTAAAGACATATTATATTTTTATACACGGAACTATTTTCTGATCAGATTGACATGGTATATTTTTTTAAAACAAGGGGTAAAAATTATGAAAAAGCTGCAATTTATTCTTCCCGCTTTAACTGTTCCTGCCCTTTTGGCAGGATGTACCTCTTCTAAATCCTCCATTTCCGCCGACAGTCTGACCGAGTTGATCCATAAGCCCAGTGTGTCGATTCTTCTGGATTCGAAAACGCCTGTTTGTGGTGCGAGAGAAGATTTTTCCAACGAGCAAGGAAAAAATGTATGGATCATTATTGACCAGCCGCTGACGGAAGCTACTTCTCTGGTCTTTCGCTCTGAGCTTGAGCAAGAAAATGGAAAATGGCTTTGCAAAAGCGTTGAATACGAAACCATTCAACCAACTGGAAAGAACGATGGTCTGGACTGGAAACCTTTAGCCACTCATATCTGGGAAGGAATTTCGCTGGAAGAAAACAAGGAATTGAGAATTACCATTTCATTTGAGCAGACTGAAACAAAAGAGTATCTCATTTCGAAATTCTATACCATTAGTCTTGAAAAACTGTTTGCCTGCGAAAACCCGTTAACCGAACAGCTTCTTGGGCAGCAATTCAATATGAATGTCTATCAGATGAATCCATACGTCAGTCCAGACTATTCCTATATCGAAAACCAGATTGATGAAGAGTAGACGTTTCATCCAGTCCCAAGGATCTGGCTTCAGGCCTGTATCCTTTCTTATGGAGGTTTTGTAAAGAGAAAAATTACACTGATCGCAAACCGAAAAGGGAGAAGCCATTGCTTCCCCCTTTTTCTGATCCATTGACTGCGTCGAATAGATCTTGTCAGAATTATTTTTTTGTTTGAAGCAGGCTGAAGAATGGCGCATTATCCATCATCAGCAGGCGGCAGCCCACGGCACCCACCCAGTTACCCACCAGAATCCAGGCCAGATTCCAAGTCCAGACATTGGCATAGGCCATATAGGCCAGATCGGCAATGGAGTGTTCAAAACCGCACATGATAAAAACCGTCACGCAAAGAAAGCATCCCGCCCGCAGGCCTTTAGACCAGCTGTAAACAGCCAGAAACATCAAGACTCCGCAAAAAGCACCATTAATCAAAGCCAGGTACCAAGGCAGAGCCACTTTGCCAGCGACTAAAGCGGCAGCTTCTTCCTGCACACCCATATTCCAGCGCAGCAGCAGGCACACGATGACTACCCCGATCGCATTGCCGAGCAGAATTTTTAAATAAGGCAGATCCTTGGCGCCAAACCAGCCAATTTTTCCCGTGAACAGATCCAGTTCGAACAGGCAGACAAAGCACAAGGCAAAACCAAACAACAAGGCCCCCCATGGCTTTTCAGCTCTTAAAAACAGGTAGGCCGCCATGCCAATCAAAACACCGGACGCAATGGATTTTCTCACAGGGACCTTCCATTCATCTCGGCTTCAATAGTCTGATAGGTTTCTTTTGGATTGGCGGATTTGGTAATCGAGCGGCCGACAACGATGTAATCACTGCCCTGTTCACGAGCATAGGCAGGGGTAGCAACGCGCTTCTGGTCGTCCTTGGAATCCGAAGCCAGACGGATGCCTGGAGTCACACATAAGAATTCAGGACCGCAGGCTTCTTTGATGGCCTTAACTTCATGAACGGAGCAGACAACTCCATCCAGGCCGGCTTCTTTGGCATATTTTGCATAGCGGACAACGGAATCGATGACTTCGCCAGGAATTCCCTGTTCGTTGTTCATGGCTTCTTTGGAGGTTGAAGTCAGCTGGGTAACCGCAATCAGCAGGGGTCTTGGATTGTTTCCGCTTCCCTGTTCAAGGCCTTCCAGACCAGCTTTCATCATTTCGACGCCGCCAGCTGCATGAACGTTGGTCAGATTGACGCCCAGTCTGGCCAGGTTTTTCATGCCGCCTTTTACGGTGTTTGGAATATCGTGCAGTTTTAAGTCCAGGAAAATATCATGACCCATTTCCTTGATTTCACGGACCAGATCCAAACCTTCCGCATAGGTCAGCTCCATGCCGACTTTGACTGCGATTGGCTCATCGAACTGGCTTAAAAAATCCAGTACTTCTTTTTTACTCGAAAAATCTAAAGCTACAATTGTTCGATTCATTCTCTTTCCTCCTCATATCGCCAAAACTCTACCATATCGATCTGCCCAGAAAATGGCTTCTTTTACGACTTACTCATTTTGAATCTGTTTTGGGCGGATTCGACACAGATGCAAGGCGTTGCCATCCTGAAATCCTCACTGAAAATTCCAGAGTCCGGCAGGAATCCTCGAAGAAAGGTTCTCGCCGCTGAAAAATATCCATAACCATCCCCCACAACCATCACCCTCACCCATAAAGAATTCACCAAACAGATTCTCTTGAAAAAGAAGGATGTCGATACAGCCAAAGAAGGAGCCTGTCCAGACCAGAAATTCAATTCACGCTCTTCCTGACTTTTACAAAAGCAGCTGTGCACTTTTCAATGCCCCTCAGCATTCCCAAAGGCCAGAGATATCGCTTTCTCTCAGGCAAAAATCGCCGATGGTACTGTTATCCACTTTTCTGAAGACTACAACAAAGGGGCTGTAACGGATATTTAAATCCTTACAGCCCCTTTTCTGGTCGTTTTATTTTTTCGTCAGGCAGACGAATATCCCGGTATTTATGAATTGTTCGTCAATTCTATGCTTTTTTAGGCAGTGCTTTGCCAATGGCTTCCTGGACGGAATTCAGGCGGTATTTCGCCAGGACTTCCGGCAGCTGGTCAATGATCTTCGGGCAGGCCCATGGATCAATCAAGTTGGCAGTGCCCACTTCAACAGCACTGGCCCCAGCATACAGGAATTCAAGAACATCTTCGGCATTGCTGATACCACCGCAGCCAATGATTGGAATATTGACATTCTGAGCGACCTGGTACACCATGCGCAGCGCAATCGGCTTAATGGCAGGACCCGACAGACCGCCGGTAACGTTACCGAGTAATGGCTTGGCGGTGCGAAGATCCATGCGCAGGCCCATCAGGGTATTAATCAGCACCAGACCATCTGCACCAGCCTGTTCTGCAGCCTGAGCAATTTTGACGATATCCGTGACGTTTGGAGACAGTTTGACATAGACAGGTTTGTCCGCCACCTGTTTGACCATTCGGACGACCATGGCAACAGCTTCAGGATCCGTACCAATGGCCATACCGCCATGCGCAACATTCGGGCAGGAAATATTCAGCTCAAAGGCCTTGATGCAGTCCAAGCCAGTCAGATGCGAAACCACTTCGCCATATTCTTCTACTGAACTGCCGGCAATGCTGACAATGACCTCCGTGTTCTGCTTTTCCAGAAATGGAACTTCACGCAGCCGGACAAATTCAACCCCTTTGTTTTCCAGGCCGATCGCATTGAGCATGCCGGAGGGGGCTTCACCAATGCGCGGCTGGGCGTTGCCGATGCGGGCATCGAGCGTAACAGACTTGGTGACAAAGCCGCCTAAAACACCAAGATCATAGATCATCGCAAATTCACGGCCATATCCAAAGGTTCCGGAAGCCGGAATGATCGGGTTTTTCAGGTTCAGACCTGGTAAAGAAACGGACAGATCCATTATAAGACCACCTTTCCAATCGGGAAGACAGGCCCATTCTTGCATACACGGACCGGCATACCATTTTTATCCACAAGCACGCAGCCCTGGCAGACACCAAAACCGCAGCCCATGCGGGATTCTAAGGAAATGTATCCTTCTGTATAGGTGTTCTGGATCGCGCGCAGCATCGGCAGCGGACCACAGGCCAGAACAAATGGGCAGTCGATATTGTTCGCTTTCAGGCCATCAAGCACTGTGCCTTTGACGCCCACCGAACCATCCATGGTGCAGATAATCGGCGTGATGCCTAACTGTTCAAATTCACTGGCGTAGAACACTTCGTCTTTGGTGTTAAAACCAAGCGCGACATTCACTTTAACGCCGGCATCCAGATACGCTTTGGCGGTTAAAAGCATTGGCGGTGTACCAACGCCGCCCCCAAGCAAAACGACCTCATCGCGTTTGACGATTGGAAAACCTGTGCCCAGCGGACCAAGCACGGATAATTCAAGGCCTGGTTCAAACGTACTCATCAGTGCAGTGCCTTTGCCCATGATTTTATAGACCAGCCGGATTGTATCCGGACCAGCCCACGAGATGGAAATCGGGCGGCGGACTTCATAGCCGGGCAGCCCGACCTGGACAAACTGTCCAGGCTTGGCTTCACCAGCAAAGTCGCAGGCGAGTTCCATCCGGTAAACATCTTTGGCAATGGGCGTGTTGGAAAGAATCTTTGCGTTGGATAATTTCATAGTTTTTTATTTCCCCATCTCGTTCATGGAAATCATCGAGAACGAAAGTGACTCAAGAACCTTCATCAATGCGTTGGTCGTATCCAGTGCGGTCATACAGAAGATGCCATTTTCCGAAGAGACACGACGGATGATAAAGCCGTCATCTTCGTTTTTGCGGGAAGTCCGGCTCATCGTGTTGACGACAAAGTTTACTTTGCCATCGCGGATGATCTCGGTAACCGTTGGCAGGTTGCCTTCCTCTTCGATCTTAGCCACTTCATGGACAAACAGGCCGTTTTCGCGGAAGAATTCGGCTGTTCCATGCGTTGCATACAAACCATACCCAATGTTGGCAGCCCGTTTTGCCAGCGGCAGAGCTTCTTCTTTATCACGGTCAGCGATCGTAAAGAGGATATTGCCATGCGGGCTGACTTTGATGCCGGCGGCCACCAGGGCTTTATACAGGGCTTTTTCCAGGTTCACATCAGAACCTAAGGCTTCACCGGTCGACTTCATTTCCGGGCCAAGCACAGTATCGACCGAACGCAGTTTGGCAAAGGAGAAGACTGGGGCTTTGACAAACACCCGGTTCTTTTCTTCTGGACGATAGCCAGGCGTGTATCCCTGTTCTTCGATCGAATGACCTAAAACAGCCATCGCGGCGATGTGAGACATCGGAACTCCCGTAATCTTGGACAGGAAGGGCACGGTTCTTGAGGATCGTGGATTAACTTCCAGAACATATACCTGATTGTTATGATCGACGATGAATTGAATATTGTACAGTCCGATGAACCCAAAACCTTCACCGATACGGGTTGCATAATCGATGATGGTTGCCTTGACTTCATCGTTGATCGTCTGCGGCGGATAAACGGAAATCGAGTCTCCGGAGTGAACACCAGCCCGTTCGATGTGTTCCATAATGCCTGGAATATAGACATGTTTGCCATCCGCAATCGCATCAATTTCCAGCTCTTTGCCGACGATGTACTTGTCGACCAGAATTGGGGCATCATGGGAGATTTCTTTTACGGCGTTGGCCATGTAAACGCGCAGTTCATCATCGTTATGGACAATCTGCATCGCACGACCGCCCAATACATAGGAAGGACGAACCAGAACCGGATATCCGATCCGGCTGGCAATTTCGAGAGCTTCTTCAACCGTCAGTGCGGTCTCGCCCTGGGGCTGCGGGATGTTGAGTTCATGGAGCATCGCTTCAAACTCATGACGGTCTTCCGCTTTATCAATACTTTCCAGACTCGTTCCTAAAATCTTAACGCCATGTTCAGCCAGGGAAGCAGCCAGGTTGATGGCCGTCTGGCCGCCAAACTGAACGATAACACCTTCCGGTTTTTCCAGATCGATGACTTCCATGACATCTTCAGTGGTCAGGGGTTCGAAATACAGTTTGTCGGAAATCGAGAAGTCGGTAGAGACAGTTTCCGGGTTGTTGTTGATAATGATGGCTTCATAGCCGGCTTTGCGCAGCGTCTCAACGCAATGCACCGTGGCATAGTCAAACTCGACGCCCTGGCCAATCCGGATTGGACCGGAACCAAGAACGACAATTTTCTTGTTCTGGCTTGGGATCGATTCATTTTCCTGCTCGTAAGTCGAGTAGAAATATGGAGTTGCGGACGTAAACTCGCCAGCACACGTATCTACCATTTTGTAAACCGGGACAATTTCCGCTTCGTGGCGCAGATCATAAATCGCTTTCGGTGTGGTGTTCCAGTTTCGGGCAATGTAGGAATCCGAGAAGCCATTCTGTTTGAGCGTGCGCAGAACGTCTACATCCATTGGATGTTCTTTCATCTCTTCTTCCAGATGGAGAACATGGGCAATGTGATACAGGAAGAAGCGGTCAATCTTGGTTACATTAAATAATTCTTCAATGGTTTCTTCAATTGGAGCGTTGCTGTTGCGAATCCATTGCGCCATCGCAAAAATACGGCGGTCATCCTGTTTCTTGATCAGCTCCATCAGCTCATCATGGCTCATGTCTGCCATTTCTTTCATTTCCAGATGGTCGACTTTCATCTCCAGCGAGCGAATGCCTTTTAAGAAAGATTCTTCAAACGTCCGCCCAATGGACATGATTTCTCCCGTGGCTTTCATCTGGGTGCCTAAGCGACGGTCCGCATTGGCAAATTTATCAAATGGGAAGCGTGGAAACTTGGAAACCACGTAGTCAATCGCCGGCTCAAAGCAGGCATAGGAAGTGCGGGTAATCGGGTTAAGAATTTCATCGAGGGTCAGGCCAACAGCCAGTTTGGCGGAAATCCGGGCGATTGGATAGCCGGTGGCCTTACTGGCCAGCGCGGAGGAGCGGGATACACGCGGGTTGACTTCGATGACATAGTATTTAAAGCTTTCTGGATCCAGAGCGAGCTGGACGTTGCAGCCGCCGCAGATCTTCAGGGCACGGATAATCTTTAAGGATGCAGAACGCAGCATCTGGTTTTCGCGATCGGTCAGAGTCTGCACGGGAGCCACAACGATGGAATCCCCCGTATGGATGCCGACCGGATCGACGTTTTCCATGTTGCAGACAACGATGGCGGAGTCATTGGCATCGCGCATGACTTCGTATTCAATTTCTTTGCAGCCAGCAATCGACTGTTCAATCAGACACTGATGAACCGGGGAGATTTTCAGGCCGGCATCACAGATTTTACGCAGCTCATGTTCATTGTTGGCAAAACCGCCGCCCGTACCGCCCAGGGTATAGGCCGGACGGACCACCACGGGATAGCCCTGCTTCTCGCAAAACTCAACCGCCTGTTCAACCGTGTGAACAATGTCACTTTCCGGAACCGGTTCATTGATCTCGCGCATCAGGGCACGGAAGAGTTCGCGGTCTTCAGCGCGATTGATCGCATGCAAATCTGTACCCAGGATTTCGACACCATATTCATCGAGAATGCCATCCTCAGCCAGTTCAACAACCAGGTTCAGACCGGTCTGGCCGCCAAGAGAGCCTAAAATGGCATCTGGTCTTTCCTTATAAATAACGCGTTTGGCAAAATCGAGCGTGATCGGCTCGATATACACCTGGTCAGCGACAACGGAGTCGGTCATGATGGTCGCCGGGTTGGAGTTGATTAGAATGACTTCATAGCCTTCTTCACGCAGCGACTGGCACGCCTGGGTGCCGGCGTAGTCAAATTCAGCAGCCTGGCCGATGACAATCGGACCAGAACCGATCACCAGAATTTTTTTCAGGTCTTCTCTTCTAGGCATTCTTCTTCTCCTTCTCATTTTTGATCAGTTCAACAAACTCATTAAACATTCCTTTGGAATCATTCGGGCCGGCATTCGCTTCTGGATGGAACTGAAGGCTGAACACCGGATATTTGGTGTGGGCAACCCCTTCGCAGGATTTATCATTTAACGCCTGATGGGTCATCACCAGATCAGTACCTTCCAGAGAATCGGCATCCACCGCATAGCCATGGTTCTGGCTGGTAATTTCCACATGGCCGTCGCGCAGATCCACAACCGGATGGTTGCCGCCGCGATGACCAAATTTCAGTTTGTACGTTTTTGCCCCGCACGCCAGACTGATCAGCTGGTGGCCCAGGCAGATGCCAAAAATCGGCACCTGGCCAATCAGGCTGCGGATCGTTTCAATGGCTTCTGGCACATCCGTCGGGTCACCAGGGCCGTTTGTCAGCATCACGCCATCAGGACGGAAACTTAAAATTGTCTTGGCATCGGTGTTCCAGGGAACGACCACGATGTCACAGCCGCGCTCAGACAGTTCGCGGATAATGCTCAGTTTGCATCCAAAATCCATAACCACAACTTTGGGTCCACGGTTTGGCACGGAGTAGAGTTTGGTCGAAGAAACGCGGCGCACCTGATCGTGCAGCGGTTCACTCTGCCTAAGCATCGCCACCAGAGCGTCCACGTTTGCATCGGCATTGGCCATGATTGCTCTCATGGTTCCTTTATCCCGAATCCGGCGGGTGATCGCCCGGGTATCGACGCCGTAAATGCCTGGAATCCCCTGGGATTTACAGAAAGCATCGAGCGTTTCATCAGCACGCCAGTTCGAATAGTTTTCACATAAGTCTTTGACCACCAGACCGAACGCTGCGGTTTCAATGCTTTCCCAGTCGTCACGGTTGATGCCATAGTTGCCAATCAGTGGATAGGTCATCATGATGATCTGTCCACAGTAAGAATTGTCGGTCAGAATTTCCTGATAGCCAGTCATTGAGGTGTTAAACACCAGTTCACCGACGCGAAAGTTGTCCGAGCCAAAGCCTTTGCCCTTCCATACACTTCCATCTTCCAGTACAAGCAGTCTGTCCATACGGTTCGTTCCTCCTTCGTTTTGCGATTGAAAGCTGTAGTCATTTATACCCTGCCAGTTTTCAGAATTGAGCCGGGTATTTCTATTGTACGTCCTGAACCGGATCCAAAGGATCCGTCTCAAAAGACGATCATTCTTCTGTCCTGTTTTGGATCACTCTGTATATTTGCGGTTAAGAAACAGTGCACGCCCAGTCCCTTTAGTGGTTTCTTTCAAACACCCGGCGCCCATTGGCCCAGGTCTGCTCAATAGAAACCACGCTTGGCCAGCCGGCAAAGGGGGTGTTGTGTCCCTGAGACAAAAACTTCTCGGGATCAATCACTTCGTCGGCTTCCAGATTGGCCAGGAAAAAATCCGGACGATAGCCGACTTCCAGTTTTCCGGTTTTTTCCAGGCCAAAGGCTGCAGCAGGTTTTTCGGCCATCCACTCGATCAGCTGGCGCAGTGACCAGCGTTGCTGGTGGTGGACAAATTCCGTATATAAGAGTGGAAAAGCTGTTTCCAAAGCCACAATGCCAAAGGGCGCCTTATCCATTGGACGACTCTTTTCTTCAGCGGTATGGGGCGCATGGTCATTGGCAATAAAATCCAGATCGCCATTTTCCAGCCCTTCAATTAAGGCCATGCGATCTTCGTGGCTGCGCAGCGGCGGGTTCATTTTCCAGTTTGGGCCTTGTACATCCTTTTCCTCCAGCAGCAGATGGTGGGCAGTCACTTCAGCGCTGACTGGATATCCCATCTCCTTGGCCGCATGGAGGGCTCTGACGCTTTGTCTGGCAGAGATGTGGTCCGCATGATAGCGCAGGCCATGCTTGCCGGCCAGCCGCAGATCGCGTTTAAGCTGTTCGCTTTCGCATTCACTTGGAATGCCGATCCAGCCCTTTTCTCTGGCCATTTTCCCCGCATGGACACTTGCCCCCGTATGGCGGTAGTTCATATCTTCCGTATGACAGGAAAACAGAACACCAGCTTGGGCGGCTTTTTCCATGGCCTCATTCATGATGGCCTCCGATTGCACGCCCACGCCATCATCCGAAAAGCGGGTAATCCCCATTTTCTTCATGGCTGCATACTCCACTGGCTTGGCCCCGGCTTCATCCACGGTAATCGTCGCAAATGGAATAGTACGGATGCGGCTGTCTTTTTCGATCAGCGCCAGATAGTCTTTCATCACTTCTGGAGTCGATGGAAAAGGCAGAACGTTTGGCATCGCAAAGATTGTGGTAAATCCGCCGGCGGCTGCAGCGGCTGTTCCCGTGGCGATGGTTTCTTTTTCACTATGGCCTGGCTCGCGCAGGTGAACGTGGGTATCCACCAGACCGGGCAGTAAAGCAAGACCGTTTCCATCAACGACCTGAACATCTTCTGGATCCAGGCTCATCGCGTCCAGATCCATTTTCTCTTCGATGGCCAGAATTTCGTTTTCATCAAAGAGCATTTCGGCAGGCTGCAGGGCGTGGTGATAAAAAATACGGACGTTGGTAATCAATGTTTTCATCAGGCTTCGCTCCTTCCAAAAGGCGGCAGTCCTAAAGCGCGTTTGACAATCGCCTTGCGCACCAGCATGCCGTTTTTCATCTGTTCAAAAATGCGGCTTTTGGGCGCTTCTACCAGATCAGTGTCAATTTCCACACCGCGGTTGACGGGGGCTGGATGCATCACAATCGCATGCTCTTTCATGCGCCCATAGCGCTCCTTGGTCAGTCCGTACTGTTCGAGGTAATCTTTTCCTTCCAGGCTTTCCAGCTTGGCTCCCCGCTCCCACTGGATGCGCAGCATGATGATGGCATCCGCCCATTCAATGCTTTCGTCGAAATCAGAGAATGGATAGCCTTCACGCTCCCATTCTTTCGGTCCGGCAAAGCGAACGGTGCTGCCAAAGCGTTCGAGGGCTTCTTTATCGCTGGCTGCAACGCGGCTGTGGGCAACATCGCCGCAGATCAGGATATTCAGACCATCAAGATGGCCGAATTCGTTATAAAGCGTTAACAGGTCGAGCAGGCACTGGCTGGGGTGGTTGCCCTTTCCATCCCCGGCATTGATGATCGGGACCTGAATGGATTCGAGTTCTTTGAAATAGTCGTCTTGCGGATGGCGGATGACCAGCAGCTTGTAGCCGACCGCTTCAAAGGTCCGGACCGTATCATAGAGCGTTTCTCCTTTAGTTAAAGAAGATGTTTCCGGATTGAAGTCAACCGTCGGCAGTCCTAGCTGCTTTTCGGCGCTCAGAAATGAGTAGTGCGTACGTGTCGAAGGCTCAAAAAAAAGATTAGCAGTGAGAACCTGATTCGAAACAGGTAACTGCCAATCTGAATGAGAACTAGAAAAAGCCTTCGCATCATTGAGTAAATCGAGAATCTCAGCATTGGAGAGATCCTTCATGGTTAACAGCGATTTTTTATTCATCTGCTTTCCTCCCTGATGTTCAGACATCTAAATCTTCAGTATTGTAGCATAGCCAACCTTAAAAACAAGATTCTTTCGAAAGCTGCCTGCAACTCTTTGATCGATATCCGTTTGTCGGTATCTTAAACGAACAAAAACTCCCGAAAAAACGGGAGTTTTTGTCAGAATCAGATGATTGTGAAGGTTGTTTTTTTCAGGAATGTAAGACTTTCAATTTGGCGAATTTCCTTTCCTGAATCGGATTGCGTTTGTAAAAACTGGCTGTTCTTGTTCATCCGCATTGAAATCATTATTGAAATCATTATTGAAATCATTACTGAAATCGTCATTGCCCTCTTTTCAATCGCTCCACAAATCGTCAGGTTTCGTCCAGACCGTTCTTTAACTTTTCCTGACGGAGCTTTTCTACATCCATGGAATGAAAGTCGATGGTCAGATTTTCATCCTGGCCATGCAGTACAATCCGATCTGCCTGCGGCAAGGTGGGAATAACGGTGGAAAGGACCATTTCTCCCTGATTGACAAAGATTTCAACCGAGTAAAGATCCATAATGATTCGAAGCTGATCGACACCGCTTTCAGGAAGAGCTGCTTTGCGGACCGTGACCCAATCCTCTTCCATGCCGGAATACGTCCGATCCATTTCCATCCAGCCTTTTGAGGCATCAATCGTAAAAGTCGTTTTGTGGTTTTCATCGCAGGCCAGATCTATGGCGAAGTGATGAGCCGGGTTTGAAAATTGAAGTGTCGCATCCAAATACCGGCCGCTCATCCGGTTGTCTTCAAATGTTCCATCCAGATGGACATTGTCGATATGGCTCGTTTCTTTGTACCAGTTTTCAATTTCGCGAATCGGCTTCTGGATCAGTTTTCCCTGTTTGAAAGACAATTCCCGTGGCAGGGTCATCTGTGATGTCCAGTTCTGTCTGGAACAAAGAATCGGAGAATTCCAGGACGACATCCAGCCAATCAGAATCCGACGCCCATCTTCTAAAAGCGTGGTCTGTGGGGCATAAAAATCCAGTCCATAATCCAGCTGCCTGGCCTCTTTCTGGAAAAACCGGGAAGATTCCAGACTTTGATTGAAGTGCCCTGGAATATAGACGCTGTTATGACCATTGTGAAATTCATAGCCCTGGGCATGCATGTTTTGTGGGGAGCAGATCAGCATGGGCTGGTCATCCAGCAGGAAGACATCGGGGCATTCCAGCATTTTGCCATTGGTTCCATCAAAAGAAAGCAGAATGGATTCAAATGTCCAGTCTTTCAGATTGGGACTTGAAAACAGAATCACTTCTCCCTTCTTTTCAGGATTGAGGATTCCGGCTGCCAGATACCAGGTCGTGCCTGTTTTCCAGAGTTTCGGATCGCGAAAATCCACATCCGAATATCCTTTTGGCAGATTGACTTGGGATAAAACAGGATTGGCCTCAAATTTGGCATAGTTTTTGCCATCACCAATGGCCAGACACTGATTCTGTTTTCCATTGGCGCATCCGGTATACATCAGCACATGCCCTTGCTCACTTTCCACAGCACTTCCGGAAAAGCATCCATCTTTGTCAAAAGGCTGATCGGGAGCCAGGGCAGCCGGCTTTTGTTTCCAGACGATCAAGTCTTTGCTGACCTGATGGCCCCAGTGCATCGGCCCCCATTGATTGGAATAGGGGTGATACTGGTAAAACAGATGGACCTGTTTTTTGTAGACTGAAAATCCATTGGGATCATTCATCCAGCCCACAGCCGGAGTGAAATGAAACGCCGGCTGTCTATCTGCTGGAGTACGATGTTCGATTTCAAAATTTCTTGCCTGATTTAATTCTGGCGTCGGTTTAAATTCGGTCATTGTTTCAAAGTTTACTTCTGGTGTCATTGTAAAGTTCCTGTTCAGACAATCGCTTTCTCGGTCGCCGCATCAAAGAAATGCATTTTTTCAGGGACAAAAACAAAGTTTCGTTTGTCGCCTTCATGGCAGATTTCATATTTATCCACACGGGCCACAACGTCCTGGCCAGCCAGACCAAAATAGAGGTTATTTTCATTGCCCATGACTTCCGTATTGGTAATGACGGCCTGCATCAGATTTTCAGGATCCTGACTGATGTACAGATCAGAGAACTTGATATCTTCACCACGGATCCCCATGATGGCTTCTTTTTTGCCAGCTAAGAGTCTGGCCTGTTCAGGATTCAGCTCATATTCCAGGCCATCTTTAAAAATCAGCGTATGGCCATCAATCTGAACCGGGAAGAAATTCATCTGCGGGCTGCCAATAAAACCAGCCACAAAGACATTATCCGGATGTTCATACAGATCCATTGGCTTGCCGACTTGCTGAATCACGCCATCTTTCATCAAAACGATGCGATCCGCCATCGTCATGGCTTCAACCTGGTCATGGGTGACGTAAATCGTGGTGTTTTTCAGTTTCTTGTGCAGCTGGGAGATTTCGTTGCGCATGGACACGCGCAGTTTGGCATCCAGGTTGGACAATGGTTCATCCATCAAGAAGAGTTTGGAATCTTTCACGATTGCCCGACCTAAGGCCACCCGCTGGCGCTGGCCGCCAGAGAGGTTTTTCGGTTTGCGCTTGCGGTATTCTTCCAGGCCGAGAATGTCCACCGCCCAGTCTGTTTTCTTTTTGATTTCGTCCGCTGGCACTTTCATATTTTTGAGACCATAGGAGATGTTTTTTTCCACAGTCATATGCGGATAGAGCGCGTAGTTCTGGAAAACCATGGAGATTCCGCGATCGCCAGGTTTTACTTCGTTCATTTTCTTGCCATCAATGTACAGATCGCCACTGGTAATCTCTTCAAAACCAGCGATCATGCGCAGCGTAGTGGATTTGCCACAGCCGGAAGGTCCAACGAAAGCGACAAATTCACCTTCTTCAATTTCAAGCGAGAAATCTGTAACTGAGTTTTTTTCATTTCCTTTATATCGTTTGTCGATGTTTTTGAGTTCAATGAATGCCATGAGAATTAACCTTCCTTTCCACCAGTGGTCATTACGCCTTCAACAATCTGTTTGGAGAAGAATGCGTAGATAAGAATTACAGGGATGGTGATCATCGTGATCACGGCCAGCGTCATGCCGGTTGTTACATTGTCATTGGAGGTAATCGCGTTCAGACCAATCTGAGCGGTCAGCAGATCTCCAGAAGTAAAGACTAAGGATGGCCAGAGGTAGTCGTTCCAGACACCCAGGAAAGTGAAAACAGCTACCGTAGCCACGACGCTCTTGCTCATCGGCAGAACCATCGTGAAAAAATAACGGATCGGGGAGCAGTGATCGAGCTGGGCAGCTTCATATACATCGTCAGGCAAAGCCAGGAAGGTCTGCCGGAACAGGTAGATGTTAAAGGGGTTGACGATGCCGGGCAGGATATAGCCGATCACCGTATTGAGCAGTCCCATCTTGGCAATAAACAGGAAGTGAATCGTAATGATGGTTTCCATGGGAACAATCATTAAAAGCAGGATGATCATGATCCACTTGTCCCGACCCGGAAATTTAATTTTGGCCAGTGCATAGCCGGCAAGACCATTTATGATAATGCCAAGAACAATCAAAACGGCTGCATACAACAAGGTGTTTCCGACATAGCGGACAAATTTGGTGCCAAACAGAATATCCGTGTAGTTTTTAAAAAAGTTTTCATTCCATCCAGGCAGCATGAACGCATGAATGCTATTCATATCCGCCGTAATCTGCGCATCTGTCTTAAAAGAGTTGCAGATCAGCCAGATCACAGGAAACAGAAAGAGCAATGAAGCTGCAATCATCAGTACGGTCAGAACAATCTGTTTACGCTTCTGTGCTTTGTTCAACATAGGAAGCCTCCTCGTCTTCTTCTAATGTTTTTCCAAACCGGAAAAGTCTTTTCTTTGGAGATTCAACTGCTCCTTCTTTATCAGCAGTCAATTTGTTCTGGATGGCGGTCAGCAGCATGACAAAAGCCGCAAAAACCATCGCCATCGTGCTGGCCATACCGATTTCCCAGTTCACGGTACCCGTCTGGTAAATGTCATACACAACGGTGTAAGTCGACATGGATGGTCCGCCGCCGGTCATAACCATCGGCTGAACAATCATTCTGAAAGCTCCAATTGTAACAGTGATAAAAACAAACACGCAGATTGGTTTAATTTCCGGAAGCGTGATGTCCACAAATTTTCGCCAGGCACTGGTCTGATCCAGATCCGCTGCCTCATATAAAGCTGGATTGATGCCCTGCAGCGCACCCAGGAAGATAATCATCTGATAGCCGACCCCCTGCCATACGGACATGAAGGCAACTGAAGGCAGCGCCTGGCTGGCCGAATGGATAAAGGGCTGAGCCGGAATGCCAAATAAAGACAGGATGGCATTGAGAATTCCTTCTGGCGAATAGATCTGAATCCATAAATTAGAGACAACGGCCAGTGACATGACAACCGGAATGAAGAAAGCTACTTTGAAGTACTTCTTGCAATAGGCGACCTTATTGATCAACAAGGCCAGCCCCAAGGCGCCGCCGCACTGGAAAGGGACAATGATCAATACAAACTTGATCGTGTTCCAGAAGGCAAGAACGAATTCTTCGTTTTTGAACAGCTCAATATAGTTATCCAGGCCGGTAAAATGAGTCAGGCTTGGGTTGAGCGCGAAGAAATCGGTAAAACTGAAGATCAAAGTCAAAATCATCGGAATAAACAGGAAAACGGCAAGTAAGACCAGCGCGGGCCCAAAAAACGCCATTCCCATTAACGACTGCGTTTTCTTTTTCATTTTTCTACCTCAAATCGTTTTAAATCTGGCATCCAGTTTCTGGATTTCCATTTCTCAGCTGGCATAGCGCTTGAGCTTGTTTTCAATCTTGTCCACTGCTTTATCAAGCTCACTTTGAGCATCATGGCCCGAGATGACAGTATTTTCGAGAACCTGCTGTACACTGATGGAAACCTGTGGATAGGCTGGCGTAATGGAACGCGGATGACCGTATTTGGATAACTGCTCATAGAGCGCTTTGTAGTTTTCATCGGTTGAGAAAATCTCTGTCTGATCAAAAGCCTCATAGGTGGATGGCAGAGAATTGGTCAATTCATTGAGCGTTTTCCCGCTCTCCACGCCGCTCATGTATTGGACAAGCTTGGTTGCTCCTTCCAGATTTTTGGTGGCACTGCTTGCGGCATAGGCCCAGGATCCAGTTGGCGTGTATCGTTCCCCATTCCAGTGATCGCCAACGACATACGGAGCGACCCCCAGTTTGATCTCCGGATAGTTGCTGTAAATCGAGTTCACTTCCCAGGCTCCATCAAATTTGAAGGCTGCCCGTCCGCTTTCAAACAGATCCGGAATTTCAACACTGGACATATAGCCTTTATCGACCAGAGTCTTGAAATAGTCGAGCGTTTCTTTGTTGGCTTCGCTGTTGAAATATCCTTCTGCTTCCAGGCCCGTTTCATCGACGAAGTCACCGCCATTCGACCAGAAAAATGGCGCGTAATAGTAAATGGTCGCTTCACCCACTGGAAAGGACATGGCCAGCGGGTATCCGTTCAGTTCATCTGTAACTGGCTTTACCTTTTCAAGCACATCAAGAAATTCACTGAAGGTCCAGGGGTGATCCCCATCTGGAACTTCCACACCGGCTTTTTCGAGAATGTCTTTGTTGTAATACATCCCAACCGAGGATTCCATGGCACCCAGGGCGTAGAGTTTTCCATCATAGGTTCCCTGATCAAGAATGGAGGGCAAGTAGATGGAGGTTTCTTCCTCACTCAGCTCACTCAATGGCTGGATGATGCCATTGGCCGCATAAGCCGCTACGTTTGGTCCATCGACCGTCAGTACATCTGGCAGATCGCCGGACATGACCGAAGCATTGATCTTGTCAGAATATCCGCCGCCGGAATCATTGCGGGGAACAAATTCCACATCCGCAAAGTACTGTCCATCATACTTTTCATTGAATTCATTCACCGACTGCCGATAAGCGCGACCTTCATCGGTATCCTCAATCACATGAACCCACATGCTTAAATACTCTTCCCCTTCGTCATATCCAGGCTTGCTGCCAGGCTCGACCTTTTTTGACGAACATCCGCTCAATAAAAGGCTTGAAGCAAGCAGGGCTGACGATAAAACTTTCAATCGTTTTCTCATAACTTCTCCTCTGTATCCTTTGAAAGTTACCGGTCAAGTTATCGGTTAAGTTACCGGTTACTTTACCTAGATGATAGGGTTTTCAGTGGCGGGCGTCAAGAGGGAAAACGAATTTTTCTCAAATTTGTGTAACCGGTCACTTTGCTTTATCTAAATAACGATAACCGGTTACTTTATTATTGATTTTTAAGGGATTTGCGCTTACTCTAAGCATATTGAATCCTGCCTATGAAAATAAAACGGAAAACATAGAGTTCCCACCCAATGAAAGGAAGTTTCTGATGAAAAAAAGAGTAACCTTCGCGGATATCGCTAAATATACCGGCTTTTCGAAAACCACCATCTCCCGTTATTTCAACAACCCGGATTCCCTGACCCTGGAAAACCAGGAGATTATTCAAAAAACGCTGAAAGATCTGAATTATCAGGAGAATAAACTCGGAAAAATTCTGGCCAGCGGCCAGAGCGAATTTATCGGCATTCTCATTCCCAATCTGTATCTCAATTACTATGCAGAAATGCTGGATCTGATTCTGGCTTCCTATGAAAAATATGGCTTTAAGTTCATTGTTTTTCCCGGCAACTCCAGTCCTGAAGCCGATCGCAAATACATTCATGAACTGCTGGCTTACCAGATCGAGGGCCTGATCGTACTGTCACCTTCTCTACCCAGCCAGGAACTTGCCGAGTTGAATATCCCTGTCGTTGCCATTGAGCGGGAAGCCAAAGCCATTTCAAGTGTTGATACGGATAACGCAGTTGGCGGGCGCTTAGCGGCAAAGCGGCTTCTGGAAGACAAATGCGATCACTATATCCATATCAATGTAGATGTAGATCCCGAAGCCCCTTCCTATCAGCGGATTACCAGCTTTGAAGACTATCTGAAAGAGCATGGCCAAAAAGCACTAATCTATAAATTTGAAGGTGGAAGTTCCTATCATGAACTCCAGGAAAACTTCAAACTGGTCTTTGAAGAAATCGAAAGCCGCTTTGACAAAGACACAATCAAAGGTGTTTTTCTGGCCAACGATACCTATGCCAATCTCTTCTTAAATCAGATTATCCGCAAATACGGTCACCTTCCCGATACCTATAAACTCATTGGTTTTGATGGAACAGCTGCTTCTGCCGAAGCAATTGTCGGCATCACGACTGTCGCCCAGAAAAAAGAAGAAATGATTGAAAAAGCTATGGGCATTCTTCTTGAACAGATTCATCAATCCAAACAAAGAAGACCGCAAAACACCAATGCACCTGTCCATATCCAGGTCGATCCCGTGCTGATTGGCCGCCAGACAGCCTGATCCTTTTTCTCTGCCCCATTTTTCAAAGAAAAACCCCCTCGAAAAGAAACCTGCCGTCCTATGGCTGTACGTCTCTTTTCGAGGGGGTCATTTTTTATTTCTTTAAATCTGCTGATATAAATCTGCTGATCAAACGTTTTCGATTCGAATCTCTAAAGACGAATTCGTATCTCTAAAGACTATGGGTTGCACCGTTTGCATGGTTCATAGCCCATGGCTTCGATTTCCGCTTTGGTCATCGTGACATCCTGGCGGTTTTCCGTACTGATATTGGCTGCACTCGGGCAGTCTTGACGATGGTACTTGTGGCTGCTGGTATTGAGTACATAGTTGGCCACGTTTGGATCGGCTGCCTGTGTGCCCTGGCTGGCTGTAGGGTCGCCGGGCTGGTTGTTTCCTGTTGCGTAATCGATGACTACCCCTGGCTGGACATTGTAGGCATAGACACAGAACTCAACCCCTTCTCCCTGGTCTTCTACCGAATATCCTTCAATCAAAGCGCCGCGCGCCACGAGATCATTGCCGGAAAACATTGGCGTTACCCGATACATGACATGGTTGCCCGTTTCTTTGATGTAGTCACGGACCATGTTTTCAAATGGGATCATGCCGTCAATATTGAAAGCGCGGGTGCCCGTCATCAGGTTTTTCGGATTGTCATTCTGTCCGGATAAAGACCAGGCAATTAAGTGGCAGCGATTGTAAAGATAGCCGCCATCCGTGATGAAATCATAAGGAGTCTGCACCCAGCCGGTTGGCTGAACGCCGGAAATATCTCCGCGTTTTCCTTCCGGCAGAAGTTCCGGACCAAGACTTCCATACGCTAATGTGACACGGCCAAGGCTGTCCAGATCAAAGAACTGGGCAAACGCGTCGCTCGTGATTTCGTTGGCATCAAAATATGGAACATTATCATGAACGGCGATATAGGGCGCTCCCGAATAGGGCGGAATCTGCTCTAAGGTGAGCGGACCCGAAGCACCCGGTGTTGTCTGAGCAATCGGGGCCTGATCGGTGGATTCAATCGAAGGAAGATCAGATGGAGCAGATGGGCTACTCGATTCTGGAGGGGCAGCTTCCGTTGTCTGCGAAACAGGCGGGGTAGTTGGTGGGGTTGAATGGTTGGCGGACTTGCTGGAGCAGGCACTCAGGTTGAAAATCAGCCCAAGAGCCAGCAGCGCAGCAAGTCCTTTTTTAAACATTGGTCGTTCAGGCCGCATTGCGAACAAGCACCTCCCGCACAATTTCATCGTGTGATGTTCCTTCAAAACTCAGTTCCTCTTCGATCGTAAAATCAGACAGATCCAGGCTCAGCCTTTCATCTGCCGGATAATACACATCCATGAACCGGTAAAGGATAATTTTATTGATTTTTTCTGCCTCTTCGGGCGTTGGGTCATGATCAAACAAAACCCAGTCTTCATCATTTTCCGGCTGCTCTTCACACACATCCAGACCATACTGGCTGGCCATCCGGCCAAAATAGTCTGTCGCATATAAAGGACCGTCAATTTGCGTTTTCAGATCTTCCATCAATGCGCCATCCCGGCTGGGCGGGCGGTGATTGAAAGCCAGACCATTGCGCTCATCCACAATCAATACTGCATTCATATCCAAATTCCTTTCCTGACAAATTGAGATTCAGGGACATTTCAGACTGCCGGCTTTTGTCAGCCATCTTTTTTATCACCGCATCTTTTATTGCCGCCTCAAGTTGCACTTCTTGATTTTCCTCCGGCAAAAAAGATCCGTTGAGTCTGTCATTCCAAGAAGCGAAGATGCAGCTTTGCTTCTTTTCCCTGATCTATTTTAACTTTCTTCACTTTCTGTTCATATAGCAGATCATGAATAGTTTTAAATGTAAATATTGTGGTGAAACGTTCATTAAAAGTTCAGAAAAGCGGTTTCAATTTTAGAAAACATTAATCTTATTTGGTCGCTTTCCCATATTTAGCTGTTAATTCTTCCGCCAGTCTTGTCTACAATAGAAGATGAAAAGAGGAATTCTATGAACGAAAACGTTGTATTCTTTTTAAAATTCAAGAAAGACCTGCAGTTTTACTATGAATCCCTTTCGCTTTCTGAAGCGCTGAACCTGATGAAAAAACATGGCTTTACAGCGGTTCCAGTCATCAATGCAGCGGGCGAATATGTTGGATCAGTCAGTGAAGGTGACTTTCTCTGGTATATTCTCGAACATGGTTCAGATGCCAGTGTATTGTCCAATACGACTGTTAAAGATCTGATCCGCCCGAACTTCATGCCGGCCGTCAATATCAACATTGAGCTGGATGATCTGCTCAATCAGTCTCTTCACCAGAACTATGTTCCGGTGGTAGATGACCGCGATATCTTTATTGGGATTGTGACCCGGCAGACACTGCTTAAACATTTCGGCCACAAAGCAAAAGATTCTATCCAGGCGATCATTACGCCAACTCTTGATCTCAATTCCAGTCAGGTTCAGATTCAACTCAAGCGCTAGGATCTGCAGACACTGGATGATATTAAACAGTTAATATTTGATACATAAAGCGGGAATTCCCCGCTTTTTTTCATCCCTGTCAGCCAGACGGTCGGTCTTGGTTCTATCCGGTCCTGAATTTCGTATAATAACTCCAACAGACAAAAACAATTGGATCTGAACTCAATCAAAACAATCTGAAAAGCCGAAGAAACGACCGATCGGATGGTCTTCCAGATTCATCAACATGGAAAGGACACTTTGTCAATGACCCCACCCAAACTGCCTTGCAATTTGGATGGGGCTTGAAATAAGAAGCTTTCATGCATCTGTTTCAAG
>CAJTVE010000018.1 GCA_910579655.1 uncultured Allobaculum sp.
AAATGATATCAAATTTGTTTGATAGGGGTTTTTTGCGCTTTTTTAGGAATAATGGGTGCAGGGGTTACAGAAAAAAAGCCAGAGTTTTAAACACCCGGACATTTGCTTTAAAACTGAATCCCGAAAACAGACCATTTGTTCTGCGTCTGCGCCATGATCTTGAAGCGGCTTATGATGAAAAACTCTTTACGCTTCGTTTTTCTGATCCAGATGGCAGCGGGAAAGGCCGCACTGCCCGTCATATCGAACTGGACTCCTGTATGGAGCTGGAGATTTTCAGTGACGAAAGTTCGGTGGAGATTTTTCTCAATCATGGTCAGTACGTTCTTTCCAGCCGCGTCTATGATCAGGATCAAAAACTGTTTCTTCAGGCTGATCGGCCTTTATATGGAACTCTTGCCCAGATGAACCCGATTGAAATCGACTATTCTCCCGCCCTTGGCCCTGAAAAACCTACCTTGGCCGTTGAAGTCCCCCTTTCTACATCATCACAAGCCTGATTGTCAAATCTATACCGATTTACTTTGGCAGGCCCTCGGAATCCATTCCGGGGGCCTTTTAAGTGAAGGAAATTCGAAATCCCAGTCGCAGTTCTGGTACTATCCTCCGGCTATTTTGATAAAGTCATGGAAAATGCGTGTTTTGCTTCTGGCAGGTGGTCAGGATGCGCCCCCGAGTGAATCTGATATTCAACGCGTTTTTCAGTTCGGTACTGACTGGGAGACATTCCTTTCTTTTTGTGAAACAGTTTTGAAAAATACAGGACATCTTCGTATCCGACCGAGCGGCTGATGTCTCCGATTGGTAAATCAGAGTAGAGCAGATAAGAGCAGGCATTGGCCAGCCGTATGGAAAGAATGTACTCCTTGACGGACATACCCATGGCTTTTTTAAAAATCCGATGAACATAGCTGCGATCCAGAGCCATATGGTCAGCGATTTCCTGAACACTGATGGAACGATCATAGTTCTGTTCAATATAATTAAGAATAATGTTGATATAGTCTGAAGCATGCAAAGCTTCTTTCGGGCGGGCAACGGGCAACTCTTCAGCCAACTGGTAGACCATTTCCCATGCACAGCAGTTATAAAGCAAATCGAAATTTTTTGAAATTTCCAGCGGCTTTAACTTTTCAAAGATCGCTGGAATTTTCGAATTTTCTGGAAGTCGACAGACTTTCTGCTTAAACAGACAGGAGCGGCGAATGTATTCTTCCGCTTTCATCCCCTGAATCCCAATCCACGAATACACCCAGGGGTCTTTTTCATCTGCCTGATAAAAAATCCGCTCGCCAGGAATCATCAAAAATAAATCTCCCGCCTGAAGAGAATACGTTTTACCGCCAGTCTGATAAATTCCCTTGCCGGAATGAATATAGTGGAGCATATATGAATTGCGGACCGCCGGTCCATAACTGTGAGAAGGCTTGCATCGTTCGTGACCTGAGGTATGAACCATCAGATCAATGGTCTTGTAAAAGTCATTGGAGAAAACAAAATTTTGCATAATGATCACCTTTTTTACGCAGACAGATTGGGGGAGTTCGTCCACTTCTTCTCTTTCAAGAATAGCGTTCGAAAGCAAAAATAGACACTCCCTGATTCAACTCGAATCGAAAGAAAAACAGGCATTCTCTTCCTTGGCTTTTCTCTTTGTGTCAAAAAATACAGAATGAGAGAATCAAAGAAGCAAAGAAAGAAGCAAAGAAACGAAGATAGAAAAAGATCCGATTCTTTCTGCTGCAGACAGAAAAAATCGGATCTTTGAATGGTGTGTATCCGGATGTTCAGATTGAATCCAGCTCAGGCAGATCCAGGTCGGTCAGATTCAGCATTGAATCTGCAGGATCTATTTCACGCCTTTCACCATGTTTTCGTTCATTCGCATCACAAAGGCGAAATAGAAAACAAGATTCAGTGCCAGCCCAAAAGCCAGCAGATATGGATCCAGAGTTTCTGGAATCACATTCTGAATCAATGCCGCTCGAATATTCTCCTTGGAGTTATAAAAGAACGTATAGGCATCCAGAATGGCTGCACCCAGACACAAGTACATCAGCATTCGGTTTGAAGATTGAATCGTGCGGACTTCCTTCGCATCAGCCTCTAAAAACTTTCGTTTCTGCACTTTGTTCATTTTGCGCAGGGTTGCAAGGTTGCCTTCAATCCGGACCTTGCGCTGGGAAGCCTGACGATTGACATAGACAGCCATGCCCACAATCAAAAAATTCACCAGGGCATACCAGCCCACGCGCGAACACAGCAGCAACAGTAAGGAGCCGATGATCCCCATCAGCCACCAGTATTTTGTCAGATATGCTTTCATACCATACATTCTATCATTAATGACAACGGACTCACACTGGATGTCAGGATTCTTTCAAGATCACTCAATTTGTTACAATTACTTGATCCGAACCAGTTTGGATCCACAGATCGAACAACGGTAATCTTCCGGGTGTTTCACCACAGCCGACATTTTCTGGCGGCTGTAAATTTTGCTGCAGCCTGTGCATTGAAGCTGGTAACGGTCTTTGGCAGGATTTTCGGCCCGAAAGGATAAAATCTTCTGATCGTGTTCACTCAGCTCTTCGTAGGTTTCTTTATGGAAGGTCGTCGTGACATGATAGCCTAAAACATAGTTGGCAAGGGCAGCGTAGTGTTTAAAACGCTCAGAATGATTCATACAGGAATCAATGGTATGAATCAGCTCATGAGCAAACGTGTCACGAATGACTTCCTCGTTTTCCACTTCTAACAGAGCGGGATTAAAGTAAATATAATAATGTCTGACCAGCTGCTTACTTTCTTTATCCCAGATTTTTTCACAATAACATTTCCCCAGTGAAGTGCGCAGGGTGCGGCGGACACTGACATGGTCGGCCAGGTGAATGGGGAATCCGAGCATCTGCAGATCTTCGCAGACGTCCAGATAAATTTCCATCCAGCGTTCAGTGGGCTGCTCATAGCTGCCATCCGCACGTTCCAGGACCTGTCCTAAAGGATCAGGTTTATGACGTCTGGCCACTTCACGATTATGATCTTCGTATTTTTTCTCCACGATTTCCGCATATGACTTTTCAACCATTTCCGGAATATTCAGCTGATGCCAGACTTCACCGGTCCTGTCTTCACTTACGCCGCGAGTCATCGTCAGCGTAGCAGAACTTAAAGCTGGAGCGGAATTTGAGTTGGTCATTTCCGTATCTGTCATCTTCTTCATATTCTTGGTTTTCCGTTGTTTTCTGGATTTTGATGTTGATCGAGCCATGGTTGTCCTCCTTTCCAGACCTGTATTTTCGGGCCGTCCTCAAATGGACAGCAGGCAAGTCATTTACCTGGCTTGAAAAATATCTGATTTTCCTTGCGCCATTCTTATTTCCCTGAAAAATCTATCGCCTCCCTGAAAGAATGCAAAGCAGATCACGATGAATACCCGCCAGTTTATCATTTTTCCATTTCTCTTTTTGGCTTTTCATTCATGAAAAGACATGATCAATTGTTATTTTGTCTGAACAAGACCGATTTGCTTATACATCCATTTCTTCTTTCCGATTTTTCGCCCATCGAATTCCCTGTCTGATTCAAGCTGTTTCTATTCAAGGGTTTGAGTCCTGATTTTTGCTTCGCCCGAAATGGATCCAACAGGAAAGCAGCTGTTTTTCACGCATCCATGTACGACAAAAGCCAGAACTGGAATTCCATTCTGGTCTGCAATACTGATGACATTTTCGTGCCGTTGACCTTGCTGGAACCAGGCTGTTTCAAGAATTCTTTTTGGGTATCAATGGCGGGTATGATTCTACGAAATCTATAATTCATTTTGAATGTTTTTTCAAGCTTTATTCCAGATTTTATTCAATTTTAAGGCAACATGTAAAAAGACCGCAGATCATTGAACATCCTTCAGAACTGCAGTCTTTTTAAGAGGTTAAAGTCAGGTTCAGGTATTGTACCAAAAAGGCAAACAACAGCCTGCATCTTTTGTTTTCTATGCCGATTTTCCAGATTTCAACCGGTTTTCTTCAGACTTGACTACTCTTGCGCTTACCGGTTTCTATCAAGTTTCGTTCAGGCAGCATTCATACCAACCCGGGAAGGAACGCTTTTTTTCATTGGCTTGAAAATCATGTAGAGATACCAGCCAAGAATGACCAAAGCAGCTGCTGTTCCAATGCCAAAGCCGCCGCCAGTAAACCAGGTGCCAAGCTGATCAATGATGAGGGCAACCGTATAGGCGTAGAACATCTGCCAGCCAATCGCAAACCAGGTCCACTTGCGATCGTTCATCTCTTTAGCCAGCGTAGAAATGGCAGCCAGACATGGCGCATCCAGCAGGTTGAAGGCCAAAAAGGACAGAGCAGCCCATGCAGATGGGAACATCGTCATCACGGCTGTCCATAACGCTGGATCTTCACCCGTCTCATCGAGGACATTGACCAGAACCCCCATTGTCGAAACAATCTGCTCTTTAGCAACAAATCCGGACAGCGAAGCTGCAGTTGCCTGCCAGTTGCCCCAGCCAAGTGGCGCAAATAAAGGAGCAATCCAGCCGCCGATCGCAGCCATTAAAGACTGGCCGACTTCATCGACCATGCCAAATCCATCAGCCGTAAAGCCATACGTTAATAAGAACCAGGTCACAACGCAGCACACAAACAGAATCGTTCCGGCTTTTTTGATGAAGTGCCAGCATCTCTGCCAGGTCTGACGCAGAACGTTATTAACTCTTGGCCAGTGGTAAGCCGGAAGTTCCATGATAAATGGAGCCGGTTCGCCCGCAAACATCTTTGTGTGCTTGAGAATCAGGGCAGAAAGAATGATCGCAAAGATGCCAAAGATATATGTCGCCCAGGCAATCCACCATGCATCCGCGCCACCCATGATGGCTCCGGCAATCAATGCAATGATTGGCAGTTTGGCCCCGCAGGGCATCGAAGTGGTGACGATCATTGTCATTTTCCGGTCCCGTTCTTCTTCAATCGTGCGGGCAGCCATAATGCCAGGAACTCCGCATCCAGTTGAAACCATAAAGGAAATGAAGGACTTGCCGGAAAGACCAAAGCGGCGGAAAATCCGGTCCATGATAAAAGCGATCCGGCTCATGTAGCCGCAGTCTTCCAGAAAAGACAGGCACAAGAAGATCACAGCCATCTGTGGAACGAATCCAAGCGGAGCGCCCAGACCGCCAATAATGCCATCAACGACCAGAGAAATGACGCTGTCCGAAGCATGGAGACTTTCCAGAAACGTTGTCATGTTCGCCTGACACCATTCCGGAACAAAGACATCATTGACCCAGTCCGTGCAATAGGTGCCGATCGTTGAAATCGACAGGCAGTACACCAGTCCCATGACCAGAACGAAAATCGGCAGAGCCAGCCAGCGGTTGGTGACGATTTTATCGATCTTATCGGAAATACTCAGGGTATGCGTTCTGTTTTTCTTGTAGACCCCATCAAGAATTCCAGCAATCCAGGTGTATCTTTCATCCGTGATGATACTCTCTGCATCGTCATCCATCTCTGTTTCCAGTCCTTCACGAAGGACGTTGATTTTCTTCAGACTGGCAGGATCCAGCTTGAGCTCATCCAGTACTTTCGCATCGTTTTCAAAAACTTTAATCGCATACCAGCGGCTTTCTTCTGATTTTGGCAGCAACACTTCAATCGAACTGAGGACATCTTCAACTGGTTTTGAAAACTCACTGACATGCGGTGTCTTTTTTCCAAGCGCTGCTGCAACAGCCGCTTTGGAAACCTCGTCAATTCCCTGTCCACTGGCCGCAGAAAGTTCAATGACCGGACAGCCCAGCCGTCTGCTTAATGCTTCCACATCAATCTTGTCTTTCTGCTTGCGAACAATGTCCATCATATTCAAAGCCACCACAACCGGCAGATTGAGCTCCAGCAGCTGACTGGTCAGATATAAATTTCTTTCCAGAGTCGATGCGTCCACGATATTGAGAATGGCATTGGGCTTTTCGTGAATCAGATAGTTACGGGTAACAACCTCTTCAGGCGTATAGGGAGAAAGTGAATAAATTCCCGGCAAGTCCTGAATGACAATTTTCGGCTGTCCTTTGAGGCGGCCCTCTTTCTTTTCAACGGTTACTCCCGGCCAGTTTCCAACATACTGACTGGATCCAGTGAGCGCATTGAACAGCGTGGTTTTCCCGGAGTTCGGGTTGCCCGCCAGTGCAATCTTGATCATAATCTTCTCCTTTTTTGATTTTCTTAGATTTTCTCAACCTGAATGGCTTCACATTCCTGTTTGCGCAGCGTCAGTTCATACCCGCGCAGATTGATCTCCATTGGATCGCCAAGCGGGGCAAGTTTGCGGACCAGAAGCTGGCATCCCTTGGTCAGTCCCATATCCATAATCCGGCGCTTCAGGGCACCAGTGGCTGCAATTTTGATGACTCTGGCTTTGTCGCCAGGGTGAAGTTCATTTAAAGTCATTGCGTTTTCTCCTGTCTTTTTCTTTTTTGGTCTGTCTAGATCATGATTCGTCTGGCCAGATCTTTATTGAGGGCAATCCGTACTCCTTTGACTTCGACAATCAGACTGCCGGCAATAGACTGCTTCACGGAGATGGTTTCATTTTCTACCAGCCCCAGATTTCTAAGATGACTTCGTACCTCATCCTTTCCGGTAATGCGCGAAATCGTATAATTTGTATTTTCCTTTGCGAAACATAACGGCATAGACATAGGTCCTCCCTGTCAGTTCTGAACCTTCGCTCAGACTGGCTTTATCTGAATTAGTTCACTCTAACTTAAGCGATTCAAAGTTTACTCCGACTAACTTCATTGGTCAAGCCGTATATTAGTATTTCCTAACTTTGTAAGTATTCTCTCTATATATATAGTCCTACAGAGTCATTTATCCTGTTTATTTTCATTCGGGTTCCCGTCAGTTCCCTTTCGAACTCATCGATTCTACCCTTTGCTGGCCACCATTCTTTTGTAAAACTCCTTTTATCAGGCATATGTGATTTTTCTGATTTCTGTCTGTTTTTCATTTTTCTTTGTTTTGTTTGGCGAACCGGGTTTTCTCTCCTGTTGGACGCATGAGCACTTGTGCGCTGCTGTCTTTGCCAGATTCTCTTTCTTTCCTTTCGAACCTTTTCATCCAGTCAGAAATGCAGGCAAAGTCAGGCAACAGATTTTCATTCAACCTTGCCAAAGGCGAAAAATAGAATGGATCAGATTCTCTGGTTTCCAGAAAGCTGAAAAATCAACCCAACAAAAAAAAACTGGCTTGCACCAGTCGTTCATCTCTATTGTTTCTCTTTAGTTTTCTGCCCGAAAAGTCCAGTTTCTTTACCAGAAATTTTTCTTCTTTGAACCGAAGATCTGATCCATCTTTCGGCCCCAAACCATGTCCCATATGGATTTTCGCTGCTGAAAATCCAAGAGTCTATCTCATTCTTTGACTCTCAGTTTCCCCACACATAGAAAGCAGGTGCCCTATGGAAAAATTTGGAACCTTTTATCTTGACCAGGAAAAGGACATCGTCGTTGATCTGACGATGGATGGAGATGTTCTTTCCTATACCTTACGCACTCCAAACCACCACACTGGAAATCTGATTACCAACCTGGCCAGACTTTGTGATCTGCCTTTGACCTTTGATGACAAGGGACTCAAACAGATCCAGGGCACAGTCCCCGGCTATCTGGACAGCGACAATAACAAAGTCTATATTTTCCGGCTTGGCGGAACCAAATGCGCCAACATTTACCCGGATGGAACCATCGAGCGCAAGGCTGCCATTCCTGCGATTGCCAAAACGCTCATGTCTCAGACCAAAAACTATCGCCTGAATCTGGAGCAGACGATCATCAAATCCTATATTCTTGAAGATTTGAAATTTCGCACCGACCTGCATACCCACATGAATGCCAATCTTCATCCAGATACCTTGATTGCCCTCGGGATTGTCCATCAGGTTCGTTATCCGCTCTATTACATCAAAAAACTTGGGCTGAAACTTTCTGCTGCCCAGGAAGAAAGACTCGCTGCCGATCGCGCAAAAGTCAGTGCGCAGTTTGCCAACAGTCCGCTGGAAGGCAAGTATCTCGATCGTAAAATCGATGACAACACCTTCATCAACTTTGCGGATCTGATTTTAAACAATCTGGAAAACGCCCCACAAAACCTGCCAAAAATCCGGGCTTCGCTGTCCATCATGAAAGATGGTCAGGCCGTCTTCACCAATCTGGAAAAAGTCTATCTGTACCGCTATGTCTTTTCCAAAGGCATCCCCAGTGCAGAGTCCATCCAGCTTGCGCATGTCGATCAGATTCCGGATGCCGATATTGCCCGGATGGTCATGCAGATGCTTGCCGATGACCAGAATTCGAAATACGCCGACTTCAGTCTGTTCCAGGACAAGCTGCTCTGGGTAGGGCGGATGTATCAGTCCAAAGGCATCCAGCTGGCAGAAATTTCGGATACCGGTCTGGTCAAAAAAGAGGCGGCCGCCGGAATGCTGGAGCAAATCCACCAGGCCATGCCGGCCATCTATGAGGAAACCGGTGTGCGCATGCTGTTTCTGGCTGCCTTGCGCCGTATCCCATTAACCATTGTCAAAGACCAGATTCAGAGTGCGGATTATCAGGACAATCTGGAAACGCTCAAAGCCGTTGCCATGGATCCCTACGTAGCCGGTTCTGATATTCTGGGTGAAGAAATTAATGATATCCGGGATCTGAAACCAGTCATTGAACAACTTGTCAAAATTGCCAGGGACGAACCCTCCTTTGTCATCCGGATTCATGCGGGTGAAAACGATGGCATCCGGGACAACGTTCTCAACTCCGTTTTATTAGTGGAAGACTGTCTGGCCGATGGCCAGCCCATGCCAGCGGTGCGGATTGGGCATGGACTGTATACCGCCAACCTGGCCAGCGTGCAAGGCAAGAAGCTGTTATCCAAACTGAAAGAGGACCATGTCACGCTGGAATTCCAGATCACCTCCAACGTCCGTCTCAATAACCTCTCCAGTCTCGCTCACCACCCACTCAAGGCTTATCTCAAAGCTGGTGTCCGCTGCGTTCAGGGCACCGATGGCGGCGCCATCTATGGCTCTAACTCTGTCGATGAACAGCTCTCGCTTGAGCGGTTGCTCAAACTCGATCGCAATGATTTTGAAGCCATGCGCAAAACGGAAGATTCGATCATTGAAAAAGCCACAAAAGCCTTCCATGACAAAATGGGAGCTTACGAGAAACTGAGCGAAGGTCAAAACTGCACTGAGTTTTACCAGAAACGGATTGAAAAAGCCCATACAGGCGAAGTTTCGCCTTCCTCCAAAGACCGGACCCCATCTTTACAGGCTTTTGCGGACGAAATCAAGCCTCTGCCAACTGGCAAGACACCGATCATCCTGATGGGTGGATCCTTCAATTCAGACCGCCATGTTACCCGGATGCGTCCAGAAGGCAAAGAACTGATCAATGATCTGTTGATCACCCTCAATCCAAAAGAAGTCTACTTTGTCATTGGCCACAAACTGAAAGGCTATGAAGCTTTTCTGGTTGAACAGAACAAGAAGCTGGCCAAACCTTTTGAAATCTTTGCGTTTGTTCCCGGCACAATTTTAAAAGCCGATGAAGCCCGCCTGAAAACCAGCAAGCTCCCCATCCGGGTTGCACTGGAGCCCGAAGAACTGGGCATTTACAAGAGTGTTTCCTATGAGATCTTTAAGCGCCAGCCTTCAATTTTAATCGGGCTGGATGGCAACAGCGCCGCCCTCAACATGATCCAGGATGCCAAAAATGCCAAGTACAAGAGTCTGATTCTGCTGTTCCAGAAGTGCAGCGCCTTTAAATCCAAAGCGTCTTCCCTGTATGGCTATATCAGCCTGTTTGATGAACCACAATCCGTTCTCAAAAAGGTTCAGACCTTCTTCGAAGATCAGAACAGCCAGAATTCACCATTGGCCAACCCAGCCAACTGATCAATCCAGCCAGCTGATCAACCCTCATCCCCTCAACGAAAACAAGCGGCCTTTGGGCGTATTACTCGCTCAAAGGCCGCTTTTCTAGATTTCTATGGGCAGATCTCATTTTTATGAGCAGATTTCAATATAGATCCATATTGTCTGAACTGAAAAAGTCGATATTCAGGCCGCTTTCAGAGTCACCACAAAAGAGGTCACGTCACCGCTGCATTCCACCCGGATTTTTCCGTGATGGCTTTCCACAATGCTTTTCGCGATCGCAAGACCTAAGCCATAACGACCCGCAGCGCGGTTTCGGGAGGTGTCCGCACGATAGAAGCGCTCAAAAATCCGCTCTCTTTCTTCAGGTGGAATGGGGACACCGGTATTGGAAATCATCATAACGACTTCCTTGCCCTGGCGGCGCAAGGTTGCGATAACTTTGCCTTGTGAATGCTCAATGGCGTTATCAATTAGAATTGCAATGACCTGAACCAAAGAAGAAGGCTGCCCCATGACTTTAACATCCTCTTCAATATGTTCCACCAGTTCGAGATGCTTTTCAAACATGGCCGCTTCCATGATCAGGCACTGTTTTTCCAGCAGCCGGCTTAAATTGACCGGTTCAAGCTGAAGCTGTGCCTGTTCAGAGCGAGCCAGATCCAGCAAAGACGTAATCAGGCCATTCATCCGGATAGCTTCTTCTTCAATGTTCGTCAGCCACTTGGGATCGTCATCCTGCTGCATTGCTTCCGCGTTGGCCAGAATGACGGCAACTGGCGTTTTCAGTTCATGGCTGGCATCCGCAATAAACTGCCTCTGCTTTTTAAAGGTTGTCTCAATTGGAGCAATCATCCTTGCCACCACAGCCCGGCAGATCAGATAGAGAATGACCTCAAATCCACAGGCAAGCAGAGCCGAGCCGATCATCCGGCGAAAAAGCCGCTTCTGGATTTTGATCGTATCAATCAAGATGACAGCTTTCGTTTTGGTCAGCTGCCAGCAGGTTCCATCCAAATAAAGATTGCCAACTGAATATTCACCCGGATAAGCCGCCTGATAAATCCGGTTTGCCTGGTCAATCACGCTGTTGATATCCACATGTTCCAGATCAGAGGCATATACCTGAAGTGGTGTTCCGTTATCAAAGGTCACAATGCAGACCGGATTGGAGTAGATCAAAGACAGAGTGTCAAGATCAGGAGTCTGCTTACCCTCCTCTTTGGGCAGATAGGGTCCGACCATATCCGGTGCGGAAAACTGCTTGGCCGTCTGGCCAAGCGTATTCAAGGCTTCAATCAGAAAAACGCGTTCCGATTCGTATTCCTGGTAGTTCTGAACACCAAGTACAACCACCACCAGCAAGGAAAAGACCCCAAACAGCATCGCCATCATCCGGCGTTTTAACTCAATCATTTTTGGCGGTTACGCGATATCCAAGGCCGCGCACGGACTTAATTTCGACATTGCTTTCCAGAAGGCGCAGCTTCTTGCGCAGAAAAGAAAGATACGCTTCAAGGTTGTTGGATTCAATTTCGTTATCCCAGCCCCAGACTTTGGAATAGATCTGATCACGGGTGAGGATCTGGTTAGGATGAGAAAAAAAGTACTCCAGTAGTGCGTATTCCTTCCCGGAAACAGGCATCGCATCCCCCGTAGCTTTCGAACCGAACATGCCGCTTTTTAAATCGAGATACGTATTGCCAAGTTCCAGCCGGTCTTTTTCAATCGGTGAATTTTTCTTGAGCTGAATATCAACTCTGGCCAGCAACTCTTCCATATGGAAAGGTTTGGTCATGTAGTCATCGGCACCATTTTTCAGTCCTTTCAGCTTATCGGGAAGTTCGCCGCGGGCTGTTAACATGATGACTTTGGTTTCCGGAGCAAGAGCCCGTATATCTTCCAGAATTTCAAACCCATCTTTTTTGGGCAGCATGACGTCCAGGATCACCAGATCATAAATGCCGCTGCTCGCTTTTTCACCACCCGTTTCGCCATCGGTGGCAATCTCAACATTGTAGGCATGATTGGAAAGCATAGCGGCCGTTGCATGGGCCAGATTCACTTCATCTTCAACAATCAATATTTTCATCGCAATTTCTCCTTTCATCGCTTGAATATGAATTTAAGTCGACGGGCAGTTTCTCTTTGATCCGTTGCATCGTTTCTTATGGATTCTTACCAGTAAATTCTGATCGATTTCAATACCTGTCGTTTTTTCTTTCTGCCAATCGTTCATTCCTAGCAGCTTCTATTTTCCATCTGTTTGGCTGCTCTCTTCTGGATTTTTACTATTCAGCCTCATTTCTGGTTACAGCTTCTTTACTTCAACTATACCTGTACAGCGAGCAAACCAATGAACTGGAAATCGACAGATCTTGCTGGCAAGAGCATTTTCGTCGCTGTTCGCGTTTTTATCCCTGCTATTGTAAAGAGCAGCTTAAAAATCCGATTAAAACGGATGAAAAAGCCTGCCAGAAAATCTGTTTTTTTTCAAACCTGATATTATTTTCAAATAAAATTGTCCGAATCCCTCTGAACTGACGGCTGAATTTTCCAGAATCCAGATTGATTTTTGCTCTTAATCTGGATATGAATACAATTTCTTTACGGAGTCCCACGAGTTACCCCCTTTAGATAAAGCCATTTTTGACTCGAAATTTATTTATTTCCAGAATTTGATTTTTTTCGTTTTCTGTCTTGCGTTCTCTGCGGATATCGGTTATTATAGTCAAGCGTTGTGGCGATGGAGGCTTAGCTCAGTTGGGAGAGCGTCTGCCTTACAAGCAGAGGGTCAGCGGTTCGAGCCCGTTAGCCTCCACCATCTTGCCGACTTAGCTCAACTGGTAGAGCAACTGACTTGTAATCAGTAGGTTGGGGGTTCAAGTCCTCTAGTCGGCACCATCATGACTCGGTAGCTCAGTTGGTAGAGCACTTGACTTTTAATCAAGGGGTCCAGGGTTCGAATCCCTGCCGAGTCACCATTTATTTTTTGCAGGTGTAGTTCAATGGTAGAACTTCAGCCTTCCAAGCTGACTACGTGAGTTCGATTCTCATCACCTGCTCCAATCGATTACTCCTTCAGATCTTCGGATCTGAGTTTGATAACCGGCCAGATGGCTGGTATTTTTTTTGCACTTTTCTTCCCTGCAGATCCATCTGGAATGCAGGTTATTCTGTAAACAGGAAGAATCGTTGCTCTTCACTTTCCAGTTTCATTCTCATTTCAAATCCAGACCACTCGTATCCAGGCTATTTTGCCCCAGGCTCTGGTCTGTTCAAGGCCCAGTCTTGATTCAGGCTCTTCTTCATTGCCTGTTCTTATTGCTTCTTCCGATCAAAATCGCAAGTCATCCTGCCGATAAATCAAAGCCACTCCATCCGATCTCGAAATCTCCCGATTTTCAGGCATCTTCGTTCTCTTTTTCCCTGCCAGGGCAGTAGTATTTTTTCAGGATCATTCCAGCCGCCGGGCATTCTTTCTGCATAAAAATCAGCCGGTTTTGCGTGTAAACGTTCTCATGATATTTTCTTCAGAAATCTGATGTTTCTTCTTGCATCTGGCCAAAAATGTGCAATAATAAGTCTCGTTGTTACGGTGAACAGCCAGTCATCGCAAATCCTACTTCTCTTCAAAAAAGTTTTGAAAAAAGTATTTGCGAATGACGATCTGATTTGCTATAATGATCAAGCACTTAAGCAATGGAGGCTTAGCTCAGTTGGGAGAGCGTCTGCCTTACAAGCAGAGGGTCAGCGGTTCGAGCCCGTTAGCCTCCACCATTGCCGACTTAGCTCAACTGGTAGAGCAACTGACTTGTAATCAGTAGGTTGGGGGTTCAAGTCCTCTAGTCGGCACCATCGTGACTCGGTAGCTCAGTTGGTAGAGCACTTGACTTTTAATCAAGGGGTCCAGGGTTCGAATCCCTGCCGAGTCACCATTTTTTTGTTTATACCGGATCCTTAAAAGGATCCGTTTTTTATTTCCGTTTTTCTTTTCTCCCTGTCTTCTCTTCCTGTCTTCTCTTTTGATCTTCACGAATTCTTTCCGGCCTTCATATTTCCGGTTCTGTTTTTTCCGTTTGAAACCGGATTGCGTATACTGAAGACATGAAACCAAAAACTGCCTTAATTCTGACCTCATGCTGCTTCTTTGCGGCCGCTGTCGGATTTCTCTTATTTGCCTGGTCTTTAGATACCCCATGGCTCATTTTCGCGATTGTGATGCTTGCCATCGCTTTGATCCTGCGTAAAGTCTTTCCGGCTTCCGCAAAACTGTCCAGGGACTTTGATGCGCTTACTGCATCCCCAAAAGATGACGAGGTTTCAGATTCTGAATCCAAAGACAAATAAGCGGCTTCCAGCGCGCTTGTGACTCTTTTATGCAACAAACACAAAGACGATCTTTCTACACCTTTTCTTTGACCAGCGGCCTTTACCGCTGGTTTTTTGCGGGCAACTGAAGCTTTTTTCTTTTCTCATTTTTGTCTTGCCGCCCTGGACTCTTCCTTTCTCTTCTCCCCTTTTGGATTGGATGGTTTCAAGTCAGCTGAAGTGCAAAAAGGAGGAGCCCACATCTCCTCCCTTTCATCAGTTGTATCGTTTCGAATTTTAGAATTTGAATCTGTTTTTTCAGGCCGCAGATTGATCCACCAGCTTACAATCCTTTGTTGAATCGATTTTCTGCCTGTTTAATTCATCGGCCATTTTGTCAGAGCCACTCTGAATCGAAGTTGAAAAAGAATTCCGGTCCAGCAGAGACAGAGGCAATTATTGCATTCCAAGTACTGTGACAACCGCCACAACAATCAGAAGGACTGCACCAATAATGAAATCCACATACTCAGGTTTCAGCGCAGGTTCCTTTTCAATTTCTTCTCTGTTATCCATACATGTCTTCCTTCTTCTCGTGTTTACATCAACCATCTTTATTCATTTGATAATTCCTCTATAATCAGATGGATTTATCAAGCATTTACGATGATTTTGACGCAAGATTGTGGGAACGTCTCCATTGTGTGGGAAACTGGGTAATAAGGCAACCTGAATCGAATCTTCCTGCCCAATTCGTCCGGTTTCCCGGCAAAAACAGCACAAGCTTACTTTTTTCCTGACCAGAAATCTTCACCTATCCAATCTTGTCCAATCTTGCTTTCAAAAAACAAGACCGCCCAGAACACAAATGTCCCAACCAATCGATCCATGCCCATTCGCCAGCAAACGAACAGACATAAAAAAACCATCTTTTCCATGAGCGCAGTCATTTGAAGATGGTTTTCAATTGAGTTCTTTGTCTGGTTCGTTCTGAATCCGATTCCCTCTCGGATGGATTCATTCTTAAATGGTTGAATCTCTAAATCCAAAGGATGAGCGCATTCGTCCAGTTTTCTGTCGATTATCCGCGCTCCGTTTTGACGACTTTGACCGGCAGGTTTTCGGCATCTGGTTCCAGACCATCGTCTTTGAGAATCTCTTCTTCAAAGCGGACATTTCGATGGGAGATCTCTTCATTGAGCGTTTCAAAGCCCATCTGTTCGCATAAGGTCGGCTGGTCCGCATACAGAGATGTACCAAGCCCTAAGCGATGACCTTCGATTTCAACGCCCATCGCTTCTAATGTTGTCGGGAAAATATCCAGTGTTGTAAACTCCCGCGTTTTGTTAAGGGTATATTCTTTGCCATTGAGAATCGCAAAGTAAGTCCGGCGTGGAAAATCCAGGCCGACACTCTGGTTGATCAGGCTGTCCATTGATAAATGGTCACCAGAAAGCACGATCACCGTATCCTTTGCGAAATCCTGCTGCTGGATCCAGCTGACGAATTCTGCAATTCGTTTGTCGGAGCAGGCAATGACGTTTTCATATTGTTCGTCATACGTGTCCGGACAATCCGGGCAGAGATAGCCGTCTTTAAAGTGGGTATCGGCTGTCAGCATCGTAAAATTAAAAGGCTCATCTTCAGAGGCAAGTTCCGTAATTTTGTCTTTGGCAAAATCAACGAGCTTGGAATCTTCAAAACCCCACCACTCATGATAGTTTTTAGGCAGTATTCCACTCTGGTGAGCCGCATCAAGGTCAATGATTTCATAATCACCATGCTGGCGAAAATAGTTGGAACGACCGGCATAGCTGGCCTCAGACCCGCACATCAGTACATTCTTGTACCCCTGCTCTTCCAGCAGATCCCCCAGTGAAGTGACATTTGGCATAAACAGCATATTTTCGTCAAAGCTGTGGTTATATTTCGAATTGGCAACGCCAAGCGGGGTTCCGGAAGTCTGGGCAACCATGCCCGCTACCGTCCAGCTTGTCTGGTTGGTGACCAGGCCGCCATTTAAATTCGAATCCTCT
Source organism: uncultured Allobaculum sp. (assembly GCA_910579655.1). GTDB lineage: Bacteria > Bacillota_I > Bacilli_A > Erysipelotrichales > Erysipelotrichaceae > Allobaculum. The sequence goes on from CAJTVE010000018.1 coordinate 16,296, forward strand.
GCCGCTTTAAAATTGGTGTTTTCATTGGCAATCTGTGTCAGGTCTGGAATCAGATTGTCTTCAAATCCTCCCCCATTGGCTTGATCCGTGTATGTGGCTTCCATGGACTCCATATAGATATAGATAAGATTTTTCTTTTTTTCAGGGAACTTCAGCAGCTGATCAGATGTCGTTACATACTGATCTTCATACAAAGTTGAAACCGTAGACTGTTCTTCCAGGTAATCGTCAATTTTCAGGGCATCATATCCCTGACTCACCTGATAACAAAGCACAAATGCAGTGATGACAGACGTGACCAGAACGGTTGAATTCAAAGTTACAATCGTCTGGCTGGACCAGAGCGGCCGTTTCCCTTCTTTCAACCGTTTGCGATCGCCCAGGGCAACCTTCATATACGCGCCATATAAGATCGTTGCACAGGCGATCCAGAACAGATAATTCAGTGCAAAGCCCTGCAAAATCTGAACGATTGTATTACTGGCCCCTCCCATTCCAACCTGCATGGTATACAGAAACTGAGAGAACGACTCAACTTGTACAATATTGGTGATGTAGTCAATCGCATATAAGACAATGCAGACTAACAGAAATAGAATGTAGGCCGAGGTTCCAATCCAGATGGAAAGATTCTTCCTGTTCTTCTTATTCATGATGATTATTCTAGTCGTCTTTGAGAGGAAAACAAAATTACAAAGCCATCACATTTCGTAATTGTCAGCAACTGTTCGCTGTTTTCGCTTCTGTAAGCGTCGTTCATTGATGAAAAAAATCCCCATAAACACTTAGAGTGACAAAATTTCGAAGAAAGCATTCGTCCAGAAACATGCTGGTGGACACACTTTTTTCAAACGCTTCTAGTGTTGACTGAACTGCCCTCAATGGCTTGTTTCCGTCCATACAGGCTAAAAAAAGAGGCAGCTGCTTTATGCAAATCTGCCTCTGAATACATGTTCGATGAAATAAGATCGGCACATCTGGGCCAGCGGGCCAAGGAAAACCATGCAGACGATGGTTCCCACTCCGATCACGCCCATCAGGCTGCTGCCGGCCAGCCAGGAAAAAAGAAGGCAAAGAACGATGCAGGCGCCATCTGTAAGCATGCGGCATAAACCATAGGAAATTTTCCCATTCATTCGTTTTTCCAAAATGACAGCCAAAGCATCATAAGGAGCTACGCCGCCATCAGGCAGCATATAAAGAGCCAGGCCGATGGCCAACAAGGCAATCGCCAGAATCATTGCAACGCTTTGCGAAACGAGATTCACAGGGAAAATCATGCCGGTCACAGAAAATACAAAATCAGCAATGTAGCCGGCGCCAAACATATTCATCAGGCTGCCCAGGCCAATCTGCGAGTGATCCAGAAAAAAGACCGGTACGAGAATGATCAGGTGGCCGAGCATCATGCAGGTTCCAAAATTGATCCGGGTTAAACTTGAAATACTGATTGCCATTGCAGTATAAGGATCCGATCCAGCCGCGCTATAGCGGAACAATCCAATTCCAATTCCGATGAAAAGCACACCCATGGCAAGCATCCCGATTTTTTGTTTATTCATCCTATCCTCTCCTTTAAAGCCACTTTCCGGCTTTCTCTCTCCAGCTCTTTTGATGTGTAATCTGTTTCCAGATGTTCTTATTGCATTTTTTCGCCTGGAGTTTTGTCAGGAGTATCTTCAGATAAAATTCTTGTTTTTTCATCCGATCTTTTTCCGCTTTGAAAACGATCAGTTACAGATTTTGCCGGAGTGCAACCGTTGTTTCAGCCTCTTCAGTCCATCATCATCGTTTTTTCTCAATCCTGATCGAGAAATATGAATCCATTCTGCATTCACTTCTGCTTGCCAAAAGCGAAACAGAAACCATTTTTCAGTCTGCCGGCCAGAACAGATCACCGGATCGTGTTGGATCTGTAAGGGCTTTCCGGAGTAAATTCTCTTTATTTTGATGAGAATCGTTCATCCCTGTCGTCTGCGGGGCAGCGTTCCAGACCAGCTTGAATTTTTATTGCGATGAAATGACCCAGACAGGATGCCTCTTATGATCAGTTGTGCTTTTTTTGGCAGTTCAAAGCTGCTATGCTGCCGATATGGAAAACAGAATTCATTTACCGGCTCTCAGGCCTGGAAACAGGAAAAGAGAGTATCTGGAATATTCAAAAATCGATCGGGCTCGTGTCGTTTATGCCTATCTGACCCGGGATGTCTCGACTCGCATTCTGGATGACGAAATTCTTTGCGTCCCACATAACTATAAAGGATACAAGTCATGGTCAATTCTCGCCTATCTGGGAATTCGCAAAGACTTCAGAAATCTGTTTCACGATTATACCGAGCAGGAGGTTCTGGATGCTTTCGTTGAGGCAGGTCCTGCTTACCAAAATATTGTGAAAGTCTTGCGCCTTGAAGAAATTGCTCCCTGGGACGAGTAATCAGTCTTCCCTGCTTTTTTCCGCGTTTTTTCTGTCCGTTCGAATCGGTCAAACAGAATTCAAAAGCAATAAAAAGGCCATCCTTCGAACATCCTGTTCAAATGATGGCCTGAATTAAGCAGTAAAACCCGTACTCAGCCAAAATTCCATCTTCTGCGCGATAGGCAGTTTCAGATTTTGACTTGATCTTACAGGCTTTGCTTAGTCGACAACGTAATCTTTGTGTTCTTTGGCAACTTTGGCGATGACTTCAACCTCTAACAAAGCGCCCTTTGGCAAGTCCTTCACCGCAAAGCAGCTGCGGGCTGGCTTGTTGATGAAGTATTTGGCGTAAACTTCGTTAAAGGCTGCAAAATCGGCGATATCGGCCAGATAGCAGGTTGTTTTGACTGCGTGCTGGAATCCGGAGCCAGAAGCCTCTAAAACGGCGCTCAGGTTTTTCATGACCTGTTCAGTCTGTTCCGTGATGGTTGTGCCTTCGATTTCCCCGGTTCTTGGGTTGAGTGGGATCTGTCCAGATGTAAAGACAAAGTCATCCACCCTTACAGCCTGGCAATAAGGACCAATCGCTGCTGGTGCATTGGCTGTGCTGATTCTTTCCATTTTGAATTTCTCTTCTTTCTATCAGGCAGGTCCGCCTGAAAAAGCAGTCAATTCTCTGACAACGCCCTTTCAGGCTGACTTGTGATTTTATTTTCTGATCTTGTTATAGGACTTTAGAGATCTTGAAGACAGAAAAGTGCCTTTCCGGCTCCAAAAACAAGCGGAATTTGTCAGGAACTTTTCATCTGACTCTTTTCTTCTCTGTCCAAATTCAATTCTTCAAATTCATTCTTTCAACTACTCAACCAGCCGCAGGCCGTTGGCACGCAGGGCATCGTGAACTTCCTGGATATGCTGGAAATCACGCGTTTCGATATTGATGCGCAGGATGCAGGCGGTGATGGATGTTCCTTCGCTGGCTTTTTCATAGCTGACACTGACAACATTGGCATTCAGTGAAGCGAGCAGCTGTGAAACTTTGGCCAGCTGACCTGGACGATCCTCCAGCTGAATCGCCAGAGTATCCGACCGGCCGGATTTGAGCAGGCCGCGTTCGATCACTTTCGACAGAATCGTAACATCGATATTGCCGCCGGAAAGAAGGCAGACAACGTTTTTGCCAGCCACTGGAATCTTGTCGTACATCACAGCCGCTACGCTGACCGCGCCAGCTCCTTCGGTGATCAGTTTCTGCGTTTCGATCAGCTTTAAAATGGCTCCAGCCACTTCATCATCGCTGACGGTGACGATTTCGTCGACATACTTGCGGCACAGATCGAAAGTATGTTCGCCCGGTTCTTTCACCTGGATGCCATCGGCAATCGTTCTGGCTTCTTCCAGACAGATGATTTCGTCTTCCAGCAGGGATTTGGCCATACTTGGAGCCCCTTCGGCCTGAACGCCATAGATTTTGACATCCGGGCGTAAAGATTTGACCGCAAAGGCAATTCCCGAGATTAACCCCCCGCCGCCGATGGGAACAACAATGGCTTCCACCTCATCAAGCTGGTCGAGAATTTCAAGACCGATGGTTCCCTGGCCGGCAATGACTTCTTCATCATCAAACGGATGAATAAAGGTATAGCCTTTTTCATCCCGCAGCTCTAAAGCTCTCTGATAGGCATCATCATAAACCCCTGGCACCAGAACCACATTGGCTCCATAGGAGCGGGTGGCTTCCACTTTGGAAATCGGTGCGCCTTCTGGCAGACAGATGGTGGCTTCAATGCCTGCTTCCTGTGCAGCAAGAGCTACCCCCTGGGCATGGTTGCCCGCTGAGCAGGCGATAACGCCATGGCTTTTTTCCTCTTCAGAGAGCTGGGAAATTTTATAGTAAGCCCCCCGCAGTTTGAAACTGCCGGTACGCTGCAAATTTTCAGTTTTTAAGAAGACACTCACACCCTCTTTGATCTTCAAAGCCGGGATCAAGTCCGTTGTCCGGGCCGTGTCTTTGAGGATGTATCTGGCATGGTAGATTTTATCTAAACTGAGCATTCGGTAATCCTTTCTTAGCGGCCTGGGTTTCAACAAACTGACGGGCACAGCGTGCCGAGCGCCCGCCTTTGGCAAGCGCAAAGGCTTCGGCTTCATGGTCAAGTTCAGAACCGGTCAGGTCCAGACCATATTCCTGAGCGATCTGGTGAACCAGATCGAGGTATTGATTCGCATTGGGTTTTTCAAAGAACAGGCAGAGTCCAAAACGCTGCGAAAGCGATAAGGTTTCCTGCAGGGTATCCCGGCGGTGCATATCATCACCGCTTCTGGCCGAGATGGATTCTTTGACCAGATGGCGGCGGTTGCTGGTGGCATAAATGACAGTATTGGAACTGCGGGCCGAAACGGATCCTTCCAGGACCGCTTTCAGAGCCGAGAAAGAATCATCGTTTTCCGCAAAAGACAGATCATCAATGTAAACCACAAATTTCAATGGTTCTAAAGCCAGTTTGTCTAACAGATCCGGCAGAACATCCAGCCGATCTTTGGACACTTCAATTAAGCGCAGGCCTTCCTTGGCAAAGTGATTTTCCAAAGCCTTAATGGAGGCGGATTTGCCGGTTCCAGCATCGCCATATAAAAGCAGATTGGAACTTGGAAGACCATCTAACAAAGCCTGGGTGTTGTCGATCATCGCCTCATGCTGGAAATCATAGCCATACAGCTGATCGAATGTAATTGGATCCGGATTGCGCACGGCTGTCAGCTCCAGCTCCGGCTGGTTTTTCAGACGGAACATAGTGGCCCTGGCAAACATGCCGATTCCACGGCGATCGATGTCCATCAGACAGTTCAGGTATTCTGCCTGCATGTCGATCCATTTGCCATACCAGCCGGTGCGCCCATTCAGACCTAAATCTTCCGGAATCACGGCCGCCGCCTGACCAAGGGCATTCAGCTCGCTCATCGCGCTGTTGAGCATCCGCTCGGGAAATTCCCGGTTGGTCTGCGTGCTCAGTCTTGCCAGGCATGTATCCAGAGAAAAGATCGTCTGGCGCAGGTATTCTCCCCAGTCATCCGTGTTCTGTTCATAGAGCAGGCCGGTAAACCGGGCAGCCGCCTGTAAAAAGTGGCTGCCCTTTTCGGCATGGGCATCCAGCATTTCAACGAATGCGCAGAAAATCGGATTGTCATAGAGCGGCATGAACACCGCTAACTGGTGAAGCCTTTGATTGAGCCCGTCAATCATGAAAGAACCGCTCCCTTATCAGCACCCGAAACAAGGCGGGAGTAGCGTTTGAGGTAGCCCTTCACATCTTTCTTTTCTTTGACCGGCATTTCGGCTTTCCGTTTTGCCAGTTCTTCTTCATCCACAAGCAGTTCAATGGAGTAGTCTGGAATGTTGATCGAGATCCTGTCCCCATCTTTGACATAGGCAATCAGACCGCCTTTGACAGCTTCCGGTGTGATATGACCAATCGCCGCCCCACGCGTTGCCCCTGAGAAACGACCATCTGTAATGAGGGCAACTTCTTTATCTAAGCCCATCCCAGCAATAGCCGAGGTTGGTGAAAGCATTTCGCGCATACCCGGTCCTCCAGCAGGTCCTTCATAACGGATCACCACAACATCCCCAGGTTTCACGCGGCCGCCAAAAATGCCGGCAATGGCTTCTTCTTCGCTGTCAAAGACAACGGCCGGGCCGGTATGGCGAAGCATTTCGGGAGCCACAGCGGAACGTTTTACGACACACCCCTGAGGCGCAATGTTGCCTTTTAAGACCGCCAGCCCGCCGGTTGCGGTGAATGGATTGTCGATTGGACGGATGATGGTTTCATCCAGATTGATGGCATCCGCGATATTTTCATGAAGAGTTTTGCCGGTAACCGTCATCACACTCGTATCAATCAGGCCAGCCTCTTCCAGCTCCTTAAGAACGGCATATACGCCGCCAGCCTGATCCAGATCTTCCATATAGGTTGGGCCGGCAGGAGCGAGATGGCAGACGTTTGGTGTCTTTTCAGAGATGCGGTTTACTTCATCCAGATCGATATCAATGCCGCATTCATGGGCGATTGCCGGCAGATGGAGCATGGAGTTGGTGGAACAGCCAAGCGCCATATCCGCGGTGATCGCATTTTTAAAGGCAGCTTCGGTCATAATGTCACGGGGACGAATGTCTTTTTCAATCAGATCCATGATCTGCATCCCAGCGTGTTTAGCCAGTTCAAGGCGACGGGAATAGACAGCAGGAATGGTTCCATTGCCTTTTAAAGCCATGCCGAGAACTTCGGACAGACAGTTGTGGGAGTTGGCGGTATACATACCCGAGCACGAACCGCAGGATGGGCAGGTATTCAGTTCGAATTCTCGCAGCTTGGCTTCATCGATCTTGCCGGCTTTATAGGCGCCAACGGCTTCAAACATGCTGGACAGCGACGTTTTATGGTTATCAATCCGGCCGGCTAACATTGGACCGCCGGAAACAAAGATCGTTGGCAGATTCAGCCGGGCAGCGGCCATCAGCAGACCGGGAACATTTTTATCGCAGTTTGGAATCATCACCAGGGCGTCAAACGCATGGGCTAAAGCCATGGATTCCGTAGAATCCGCAATCAGATCGCGCGTCACCAGAGAATAGCGCATTCCGTTGTGGCCCATGGCAATTCCATCGCACACCGCAATCGCCGGGAATACGATTGGTGTTCCGCCAGCCATGGCAACGCCGGTTTTTACGGCCTGAGTAATTTTATCGAGGTTCATATGGCCAGGAACAATTTCGTTGTAGGAAGAAACAATGCCGACGATTGGACGGTCGATTTCTTCTTCAGTCAGACCAAGAGCATGCAGCAGGCTTCGCTGCGGGGCTTTTTCCAGCCCTTTTTTCATCTCATCACTTTTCATCTTCGTATTTTCCTTTACGTGTATATAGGTTGTATAGGTATGGGTTGTATATAGTTGTATAGATGGGTATGGGTTATAGGAGAATTTAGGTTCTGTGCTGGATTCATCCATTCGCTTTTCTTTTTCGTCCATCTTCTGAAAATTTGTCCAGGATCCAGACGGCTTTTAGATGGCCAGATAGAACAAAAGCCCGCTAACGGGCTTTTGATTGGTTCAAATTGTAAGATTCAGGCAGTTTTGCATTGACTTCTTTCTATCTTCTTTCGGCATCTTTCTGTCTTCTTTCTACTTTTTAAAGCAGGAAGACTTCACGGAAGCAGACGGGATCAACGATGGCCTGAGTGGGAATCATCGAAAGACGAAACTTAGTTGTTGACCAGTTTGTCTTCATCAGCCCAGCTGTACAGAGCGCGAACTTCTTCGCCGACTTTGGAGCTTGGATGCTCTTTGGCACGTTTGCGCATCGCTTTGAAGTGAGCCTGACCGCCCGCATCGGACATGTCGAGCAGGAAGTCTTTGGCGAATGTACCATCCTGGATGTCTTTGAGGATCTGTTTCATGGCTTTCTTGGTCTCGGCAGTGATGATCTTTTCACCCGTGATGTAGTCGCCATATTCAGCTGTGTTGGAAATGGAGTAGCGCATGCCTTCAAATCCGGACTGATAGATCAGATCGACGATCAGTTTCATTTCGTGAATGCATTCGAAGTAAGCATTGCGTGGGTCATAACCAGCTTCCACTAAGGTTTCAAAACCAGCCTGCATCAGGGCAACCACGCCGCCGCAAAGAACAGCCTGTTCACCGAAGAGGTCGGTTTCCGTTTCTGTACGGAATGTCGTTTCCAGAACACCGGCCCGGCTTGCACCAATGCCAGCTGCATACGCAAGACCGAGGTCAAGCGCATCGCCAGTCGCATCCTGTTCAACCGCAATTAAGGATGGAACACCTTTACCCGCTTCGTATTCGGAACGAACCGTGTGGCCTGGTCCTTTTGGAGCAACCATGATGACGTTGACATCAGCTGGTGGAACAATCTGGCCAAAGTGGATGTTGAAGCCGTGCGCAAATGCGAGAGTTTTGCCAGCACTCAGGTTTGGTGCGATCTCCTTACGGTAAACATCTTTCTGTTTTTCGTCTGGAATCAGGACCATAACGATATCAGCCGCTTTTGTTGCTTCGGCGACTGGAAGAACTTCAAAGCCCTGTTCTTTGGCTTTGGCAGCAGATTTACTTCCTTCGTACAGACCAATCACAACATCAGCGCCGGAGTCGCGCAGGTTTAAAGCATGAGCGTGGCCCTGTGAGCCATATCCGATGATGGCGACTTTTTTGCCTTTCAGGCGGTTAACGTCGCAATCCTGTTCATAAAAAATTCTGTTTTCCATAAAGAGTTCCTTTCTGATCGCAGTCGTATCGAACGAATCCCTCATGGCTTTGACATTTCGTTTTCAAGACTGGCTGGAAGATCCTTGTCTTGCCTGGAGCAGGGCTTCTGTCCAGATCTGGGAAGAGGGCGCATCTTTTTGCGGCCCGCTTTTGGCTTTGTCAAAGTCGTTTCTGAGTTTTTCGAATTTTTTTGGGCTGTTGTCTGCGAATTCTGACGCAGTTTCAACAAAAGATCAAGAATTTTATTTCAAGTTTTTTCATTTCATTGAAAATTGTTTTCATTTGTTTTGTCCTCTCATTTCTTGAAAGCGGTTTACAGAGGTTGCCACTTTCCGAAACCTGCCAGTAGACTGACTGAACTGAGCCTGGATCAACTCCAGCTCCGTTCAGCGTTTTTCTGGCTGCCTTTCGCAAAACGCAAAGTCAAATTCAAATGATCGTTCAAGTTGCCTTTCAAATGACTTTTCAGACTTCTGTAAAACCAGCAATTAATTGCCTTCCAGCTGATCAATGCGGGCTGCCCGGTTCAGTTCCATCAGGGCAAAATCATCCTGCTCCGCATCGGTTAAGTAATGGCAGCCGCGCTGCAAGGCGACAACCCCTGTGCGGCTCATTTCCAGAATGCCATAGGGAGCCACAACGGTTAAAAACGCATCAATCTTGCTGGACTCACCCGTGATTTCAACGCAAAGCGTATTGGGTGAATAATCAATAATCTTGCTTCGGAAAATATCCACCGCCGAAACGATATCCTGGCGGGTTTCCGGGGTATTTTTCAGTTTAATCAGCGCCAGTTCACGGGAGACGCGGTCGTTGACCACCATTTCCTTGACGTGTTTGACGTTGTAGAGCTTGCGCAGCTGCTTCACACATTGTGAACGGATCTTTTCATCTCCGTTTACCGAAATCGTAATGCGTGAATAGCGGGGATCTTCGGTAGCACCAACGGTTAATGAGTTGATGTTGAAATCCCGGCGCGTAAACATGCTGGTGACACGGGTCAGAACACCGGCCGAGTTGTCTACCAGACAGGCAATTTCAAATCGTTCCATCAGATTTCCTCCCGCATCGTGATGATGTCATCCATACTTCCACCAGGCGGCAGCATGGGCAGAACAAATTCATCTGGATCAATCTTGACATCAATCAGCACTGGTCCGGATTTGGCCATCGCTTTGGCGACCGTTTCCGGCAACTCTTCCAGGGTATCCACATGGAAGCCCGGGATGCCAAAAGCATTGGCAATTTTGACAAAATCTGACTTTCTGTCAGACAGATCGGTATTGGAATAGTGCTGGTTATAGAACAGGGTCTGCCACTGACGAACCATGCCCAGCGTGCCGTTATTGAAAACAACGATCACAACCGGAACCTGGGTTTTATACAGCGTGGCCAGTTCGCCCAGGTTCATGCCAAAGCTGCCATCTCCAGTAAAGAGAATTGTGCGCTTTTTCGAACCAAAGGCGGCTCCAATCGCAGCGCCAAGGCCAAACCCCATCGTTCCAAGACCGCCAGAAGAAATAAAGGTTCTTGGCTTCTGGAATGGATAGTACTGGGCTACCCACATCTGGTGCTGGCCGACATCCGTCGCAATCGGTGTCGAAGCGTCGGTATATTTGGTGATTTCGTTAATCAGTGCCTGCGGGGTGAGTTTGTGGGGGTCAAGGAGCTGATCCTGCTGGAACTGTTCTTCCAGTTTGAGCTGGGCAATGCGTGCATGCCATTGCGGATGTTCTGTCTGTTCCACTTCACTGATCAGGCGGCAGACTGCATCATGAATATCCCCGGCCAGGCCTAAGTGAACAGAGATGTTCTTGTTCAGCTCAGCCGCATCGATATCGAACTGAATGATCTTGGCCTGTTTGGCATATTTTTTAACATTCCCTGTTGCCCGATCCGAAAAACGGCAGCCGATCGAAATGATCAGGTCGCATTCGTTCTGAGCCATGGAGCTTGCGTAGTGGCCATGCATGCCCTGCATGCCTAAAAACCTTGGATAATCAGTTGGAATCGCTGAAAGACCCATTAATGTACTGCCGATCGGGGCATCAATTTTCTCGGCAAGTTCCATCACCTGCTGGGAGACATCTGCGCCTAAAGAACCACCGCCAATGTAGATAAAAGGACGGCTTGCCGCATTAATCATGCGGGCCGCTTCTTTCATCTGAAAACCATTCACAGTTTTTTCCGGGATCTTGCGCGCCCGGCCTAAAGGCTTATATTCAGTCACAGCCTGCTGCACGTCTTTTGGCACATCGACCAGGACTGGACCTGGACGGCCGGATTTGGCAATTTCAAACGCTTTATGCAGGGTGATGGCGAGATCTTCAACGGAATGAACGAAGAAGTTGTGTTTCGTTACCGGTAAGGTGACGCCGGTAATATCGACTTCCTGGAACGAATCCCGTCCAATTAAAGACGTTGAAACGTTGCCGGTGATAGCGACCAGCGGAACAGAGTCCAGATAAGCGGTCGCAATACCGGTGACCAGGTTTGTTGCTCCAGGACCTGAGGTCGCAATGACGACTCCAGTCTTTCCTGTCGCCCGGAAATATCCGTCAGCGGCATGACAGGCGTGCTGCTCGTGGCTGGTCAGCACGTGATTCAGCCGGTCCGAATATTCATAAAGGGCGTCATAGAGATCAATGACCTGTCCGCCAGGATAGCCAAAGACAGTGTCGACACCCTGTTCGAGCAGGGTCTCAACGATGATTTCAGCACCGCTTTTTTTCATAATTACCTTCCTTTTCACAAATCGTGTTACGACCGTTATAACACTTACGGTTTTTGCCTTCAACAGCCCCCTGAAAACGGTTGTGTTTTTTGCATGTTTTTTCCATTTTCTTTCATTCCTTTACATCAGCTTCTAAAAACGTCCAGTGGGCAGAAAATTGAAGAAAAAAAGAAGATGGAAAAAAGATCAGCAATCTGAATTTGAGTACAGATTGACTGATCGACCACCGATTTACGGTGTTTTTCCGGGCGTTCTTCCATTGTAATCACACAAAAACCCGAAATCAAAGAAGCATTGGCATCTGGCTTGCATCTTGCAACAAAAGAGTCTGGAAATGTACCTCTTCGCATTACAATTCAAAAATCCGTTTTATTTCCCGATCCAAAGGGCACCGCCTTACTTTCTTTGCGCGACAGAAAAGGGTTTGGAAGGGATCTGTATCCAGCTCCACAAATGACTGCCCTTGGATCAAATATGAACTGCTTAATCTCATGATGATGCCTCTTTTATTTGGTCTGGTCTGGCCAGTTTAAAACCGTTGACGGATCGAAGGCACCGATGCCGATTGGACCGAAAAAAAAAGCAGACCACACAAGGATGCAGTCTGCAAATTGAATCTTGATTGTCTCTTCTAAAACTCGATCCGTCCAAGACAAGCGAACAGATTATTCGTTTGCCTCAGGGGATCCAATGGGTGTTGGCGCTGGTTCTGGAGTAACGACTGGTTCTGATGGTTCAACAGGCGTTGTCGGCTCTGCTGGAACATCAGGAACTGGTGTTGGATCCGGAGTTGGTTCTGGAGTTGGTTCAACCGGGATAATTGGATCAACCGGAACATCAGGAGCCGGGGATGGATCCACTGGCTGGACTGGTGTAACAGGCTCGACCGGTGTCACTGGCGTTATTGGGGCTGGATCCACCGGGGTGTAGTTGTAATCTGGTGTCGGTGTATATACCGGGGTATACGTATTTGTATTGGTGTTTGTATCCGGCTGTACAACAGGTGTCGTTGGATAAACAGCTGTCTGGCCGCCCGTTGCGGGTTCGAACTGCGGGATCTGTTCCTGCGGCTGATCGGATGGCGCTTCGCTGTTCTGGCTGTCATCCTTATTTTCTTCTTCGTTGGTATCCTTTGCCTCTTCGGTCTTCAATGGCCGTTTGGTGTCGTCACCAGAAAGAATGACATCCGTATAGTACTTGGAATCTGCAGAGATTTCCGCATTTAAAGCGGCCAGGCCCATCTGTTCAATCAGCGTCGGCTGGTTGGAGTACAGGCTGACACCAAGACCTAAACGATGGCCTTCAATCTCAATCCCCATCGCTTCCATGATGGTTGGAAACATATCCAGCGTGCAGTAATCACGGGTTTTATCAAGCGTGTACTCCGGGCCGTTGAGGATCACAGAATAAGCCTGGCGCTGATACCCAGAACCAGTGGTTTTGCCAACAGAGGCATCCATGGAAAGGTGGTCACCAGTGATCACTACAGTTGTATTTTTATAAAAGTCCTGCTGCTGGATCCAGTTGACAAATCCAGTCAGCTGGCGGTCCGTACAGGAAATCACGTTTTCGTATTGGGTTTCGTGTTCGTCTTTACATTCTTCACATTTGTACCCATCTGCGAAGTGTGTATCGGCCGTCATGATGGTCAGGTTGAACGGTGCGTCCTGGCCTGCCAGCTCCGTCAGCTTGCTTTCAGCCCAGCTGTACAATTTCTTATCTTCAAATCCCCACCATACGCGATAACCGGCCGGGATCGCCTGATCATGCACGGCGCGGGCGTAGTCTAAAATATCATATTCGCCATGCTGCTCATAGTAGTTGCTTCGGCCAGCGAAAGCTCCATCAGAACCGCACATGAAGTAGTTGTTATAGCCGTTTTCTTTGAGAATCTGGCCCATCGTGGTCAGATGCGGCATGAACTTGTCAGACGCTGAGAAATTATGGTTGAACTGACCGTTGCCGACATTGAGCGGCACACCGGCAGACATGGCAACCAGACCCGCTACGGTCCAGCCAGAGTTATTGGTGACATTCGCACCATTTAATTCCGTTGTGCCTTTTACAGAGAAGTCAGTTGCATTGTCGGCCTTTGCCAGATTGTACAGGTTAGGAATCAGATCGTCCTGAAAGCCGCCGCCATGTTCCGGGCTGGTGTAGGAAGATTCCATCGATTCCACCACGATATGAATCAAGTTTTTCTTCTGAGCCGGGAACGTAATTTTCACGTCCGTTGGTTCAACGAACTGATCCTCATATAAAGTCGATTCACGACCGGCATTGTCGAGGTATTCGCCAATGCCCAATACTTCCCACCCCTGATAGAGCTGGGAGCTGAACAAACCACCGATGACCAATGCTGCACCAAGAACGGAGCAGTTGAAGACATAGCCGGCACGTTTGCCATTAAAGAAAGTCCGACCTTCTTTTTTTGCTTTATTGTGCTGCAGGCAGAAGTAAATGTAGTAAGCAAAAATCAGCGTTCCTACAATCAGCAGCAGCCAATAGTTATGAAAGAAGCCGCCAATGGCTTCCCCGACAGTTCCCTCAGCCCCTTCAGTACCGGCGCTCAGGGTATAAATTACCTGTGAAAAGCTGGTGAGCTGAATTGTATCCGTCAGATAATGAACGGTGTAGGCTACAATGCAGGTCAGCCAGAACAGCAGGTAGATCAAAGTTCCAATAAAAATCCACATAGTCTATTCCTTTCTAAGTCATTCCAGGGAGTCAGGACTGAATGCGATCAAAAAAAGAGCACTGGATCAGGCAGGGCCTGCCAGGCTTTATCGGAGAGGTTGGTTCTCCGCATGGCAATGTTAAGCATTCCTTGGCTAAGATACAAGGTTTTTTGGGGAATTACCATCAGAAAATAAACTGCAGCCGCAATCTTTCGATAATGAGTTGACATATGGTCGATTTCCTGCAAGGACGCTGCCCGCTTCTTAAAGGGAATTTTCCCTGTCAAAGGCGCCGGACAGCAAAGCACTGGAAATAGACGGATATGAAAAAAGCGCCCACAATTGGACGCAGATTTTTTCTCAGGATCGGCTTTCGCTGACTTCCACTTTTACTTTTGAACCATCTGGCTCCACATCAAAAGTGATCTTGGAAAAAGCTTCGAGATCATTGGCCAGAATATCGCGGACAGTATCAAAAACTACGTCCTGGCTGGCTTCCGTTGGTGTGTCGTATTCAATGGATGTGACGATGTGCTTCTTTCCCTTGATATCGGTCAGTTCTTTTACAATTGGATTCATTGACTTTACCCTCTAGCAGAAGTTTACTCTAAAGAATTTTCCAAATCAATTTGGGATAGAGATCGCAGTTCCTTCTGATTCGAATCCTTCTTTCAAGCGTTTTCTTTTCTTCATGCTGCTCATACTTTACCATATTTCAGGCATATCAATTGCCCATCTGATCCATCCAGGTTCTTTTCACATACAGTTTTCGTACAATTTATAATCTCTGGATGATTTTTCAGCGACCGTTATTGATTATTTTTCTGATCGTTTGCAAGAAAATTCCGGTACTCCTCGTACTGATCCTGCCAGTATTTCTGCTCCGCTTCACCGATTTCCCGGATGACCCGACACGGATTTCCCGCCGCAAAGACACGGGGCGGAATATCATGGGTAACCACCGAACCGGAGCCAATCACCGATCCGGCATGAATCGTCACGCCGCCATTGACCACACAGCTGCCTCCCATCCAGACATCTTCTTCAATGACAATCGGCTTGCAGATTTCCAGACCCGTTGCCCGTACTTTAGCATCCATGGGATGGATGGCGGTATAAAAGCAGCATCGCGGACCAATGGCGCAACGATCCTTAAAGATCACTCTTGCCTCATCAAGAATCATGCAGTCCATGTTCAAAAAGGTGTTTTCCCCCAGTTCAATATGCGGCCCTAAATCACAGTAAAAGGGCGGGACAATGGCGGCACTGTCCGGATATTGGCCAAGCATCTGCTGCAAATAGGCTCTGGCATCCTCAGAGGTCCTGCAGGCATTCACTTCCAGCAGCAATTTGCGGGCTTTCATGTAGGAATCGTCTTTTACCCGATAACAATCATATAAAAGGCCATTACGGCGGCGTTCTCGTTCAGTCATTTCTTTTTCCTTTCCAGTCCTTCATTTTCATCCAGTCCTTCATTTTCATTTTTTAAGGGCCTGATCCGCAGATGTTCACAATCATTCTGGCTGTTTCCATCCTGCCGGAACCAAAACCGGATTATAAAAATAGCCGGATATAAAAATAGAAGGATGTACCTTTTCATCCTTCTATTGTAAACAATTTCAATTTTTAAAGGTTAGTCAACTGTGCAGGTCCACTGATATGGATCTTCAAGGCTGCCCCATTGAATGCTCGTCAGGGTATCGTACAGTTTCTGGGTCAGATCACCAGTCTGGAAATGATTGATGGTAGCTTTTTCACCTTTGTAGCAAAGTTCGCCGATTGGAGAAATAACAGCAGCTGTGCCGGTTCCCCAGGCTTCCTGCAAACGGCCATCTCTGGCAGCGGCCATCAGGTCATCAATAGCCAGATGTTCTTCATGAACTGGATAGCCCCAGTCACGAACCAGGTGGAGAATCGAATCACGGGTTACCCCCGGTAATACGGTGCCTTCCGTTGGTGCCGTCCAGATTTCGCCATCGATCAGGAACATAACGTTCATGCTTCCCACTTCTTCGACGTATTTTTTGTGGACGCCATCCAGCCACAGAACCTGGGTATAGCCCTGTTCTTCCGCTTTTTCCTGGGCTTTTAAAGAGCCGGCATAGTTACCGCCGCATTTGGTGAAGCCAGTTCCACCCGGAGCAGCTCTGACATAGTCATCTTCAACCCAGATTTTTACTGGCGCCATGCCTTCTGGATAGTAAGCACCTACCGGGGAGAGGATGATCATAAATTTGTAGGAAGTCGCAGGGTGAACACCAACTGCTTTTTCGGTTGCGAACATGAATGGACGGATGTAGAGAGATTCCCCTTCATTGTCTGGCACCCAGTCTTTTTCGACTTTTACCAGTTCCTTGATCGCCTCCACGAACATGTCTACTGGTACTTTGGGCATCGAAAGACGATCGTTGGAGTTGGCAAAACGCTGCGCGTTCTTTTCTGGACGGAACAGCTGGATGGTTCCATCTTTTGTGCGGTAAGCTTTCAGACCTTCGAATGTTTCCTGTGCATAGTGGAGAACCATGCTGGCGGGGTCCATTTCAATTGGACCAAACGGGACGATGCGGGCATCATGCCAGCCGCCCTGATCTGCATCATAGTCAGCGACAAACATATAGTCGGTGTAGTATTTGCCAAAGCCAAGCGGGCCCTGTGGTTTTTCTTTTAAGTCTTTTCTTGGTTCAAACTGAAAATCCATAATCTTAAAGTCCTTTCTCATCTGTAGATGAAATTTTCTTAAAAATACACCTGTCTGCCAGACCGTTCAATTTTCGACCCGGTTTCCATTCTAAATTCCAGATTTTTTGAAAGAAAAAAGACTGTTTTCTGAAAACCGAAAACAGTCTTACATTCCCTACAGTCAGTTGCTCACTCTTGATCTCGCTTTTGATCTCACTCTCTTGGACATTTCATTCAAAAATCAATTTCAGTTTTCATCAAGCGGTTTTGGCCGTAGATTCCGCCCGCCATCCACGCAGCAACATCCTGTCCCGCCAAAAACAGATCTGGAAGACTCTTCCTGTCTGGAAATCGAATCCAGAACAGATATCGATTCTTCGTTTTCTTCATTGAGGGCATCTTTGGCTTGCACAGCCAGAGCTGGTAAAGAAGCCGGATGGGAAGAAACAGTCTTGCTCTCTGTTTCTTTGGCTGATTCGTCTTGAGCAGCCGCCAGAATCGAAGAGGTCAAAAAATTCCTGCGATGTGAATACCAGAAGAAGAACACCGACGACAGCGCCCAGGTCAATGGATAAACCCAGTTGACAAAGGCAATGTTATGGAAAGGCGCTGTGATCCACAGAAAACCGACCCGGATCAGGCACCAGCATACAAGCATCACATTCATTGGCACAGCAGGCTTGCCTGCGCCCCGGCAGACAGCCGAAATTGCATGGGAATACGCCAGCAGGAAGTAAAACAGCGCATTGGTCTGCGCCCGCAGGGCACCAAAGGCAATGACCTCTGGGTTCTGGTCAAACAGCCAGATCATGGATGGTGCAAACAGAAAGAAAAGAACCCCCACGATTTCAGCCATCGCACACGAACAGCGCACCCCAAAGTCAGCCCCTGATTTTGCCCGGACGGTGTCACCAGCGCCAAGGTTCTGGCCGACAAACGTTGAAATGGCCATGCCAAAGGACATAATCGGCAAAAAGACAAACCCTTCGACTTTCGAATACGCCCCGCACCCCGCCATGGCCAACGAGCCAAAACTGTTGATATTGGACTGGACCACAACATTGGCCAGCGAAATAATCGAATTCTGCACGCCCGTTGGAATGCCATAGCGGACGATCTGTTTGAACTGCGGCCAGTGAATGCGCAGTCTGGTCAGGTCGACACGATGCGGGCCATCGGCTTTTTGCAAGGTGCGTAAAGCCAGGATGGCCGAAATCGCCTGGGAAATCACCGTGGCAATGGCAGCCCCGGCTACACCCCAGTGAAACACCGCAATAAAGACCAGGTCCATCACGACATTCAGCCCCGAAGAAATCATCAGAAAGTACAGCGGATGCTTCGAGTCGCCGACGGCTCTTAAAATGGCCGAAAAGATATTGTAAAGAACCAGGCCGATAATCCCGGTAAAGTAGACTTCAAAGTAAGAATTGGAAAGCGGCAGAACTTCCGGCGGCGTCTGCATCCAGACCAGAATGATCGGGGAAAGCCATCGGCCAAGCAGTGCCAGCATCACTGACAGAACCAGACCCAGCGCAATACTGGTGTGAATGGTTCGCGTCAGCTCTTTTTGCGTACCGGCGCCAAAGGCCTGCGAGATGACAACCGATGCGCCCATCGACATGCCATTAAAAAATCCGACCAGAAGCATGATCAGATTGCCGCTGCTGGCAACAGCCGAAAGAGCATGGTCGCCTAACAGGTTGCCAACAATAATCGTATCGACTGTGTTATACAGCTGCTGAAACAGCTGGCCCAGAAAAATTGGAATCGCAAAGGTAATCATCTGCCGTCCAATCGGTCCTTCTGTCATCAGCAGCGTGTTTGAATCATGAAAATGGATTTTCATCCGCTTCCCTTCTTTCCTGCAATCCGAATCATTTGTTTCAGACTTCGCATCTCGATTGTAATCCTCTTTTTGGTCATCGCAACCGAGCATGTCGCCTTTTCAGTTTCTCAAAACGCGCCTGAAATGAACATCCATGGACTTCCCTGTGTTGAAGAGCCACTCTTCTTCAGTTTGGAAAAGAGACTTTCTGTTCGAATTGAGATGAGATTCCTATGTCCGATTCAGCCAAAAAGAAGACAAAACAAATCTTTCCTGCAAAGGGAAGACCAATTTGGCAAGGGCTTTCGCTTTCGGTGAAAATCCATTGTGCTATACTTTTTCAGTCTTTCATTTTGGTTTCATTTTCAAGAAAGGAAATTTTATGAATCTGTATATTCCCGAAAACTATGATCCCGTTTTGAGCGTGCGCGAAACGCAGGAAGCCATCAAATATATCCGTGACACCTTCCAGCATGAGTTTGGCAAAAAAATGCATCTGGAACGAATTTCAGCACCCCTTTATGTCACCCGTTCTTCTGGCCTCAACGATAACCTGAACGGTGTTGAAAAACCGGTTTCCTTTACCATGGCCGCATTGCCTGGTGAAGACATTGAAGTCGTTCATTCGCTGGCCAAATGGAAACGCAACGCCTTAGGCGAATATGGTTTCAAGCCAGGTGAAGGCCTGTACACCAACATGAATGCTATCCGCAAGGATGAAGAACTCGACAACCTGCATTCTTCCTACGTTGACCAATGGGACTGGGAAAAGGTCATCAACAAAGAAGACCGTACTTTTAAAACCCTGAAAAGCGAAGTCCGGACCATTTATCAGGTCATCAAGCATATGGAACATGAAGTCTGGTATCGTTACCCGCATGCTGTAAACCACCTGCCGGATGATATTCACTTTATTACGACGTATGAACTGTATGAGCGCTATCCAGATCTAAGTCCAAAAGAAAGAGAAAATGCGATCTGTAAAGAATACGGTGCTGTGTTCCTGATGCAGATCGGGGATTTGCTGCCCGATGGCAACAAGCATGATGGCCGTGCGCCGGACTATGATGACTGGGCTTTAAATGGCGATATCCTGTTCTGGTATGAACCGTTGCAGTCTGCTTTTGAAGTCTCTTCCATGGGAATCCGCGTGGACGAAACTGCCATGCTTGCCCAGCTGAAAAAAGAAAATGCTCTTGACCGGCTCGAACTGCCTTTCCATAAGAAAATCATGAATGGCCAGCTGCCCTACACCATTGGCGGCGGTATCGGTCAGTCCCGGCTTTGCATGCTCCTGCTTCAGAAAGCCCACATTGGTGAGGTCCAGGCTTCCCTGTGGCCAGAAGACATGCGAAAAGCCTGCCAGGAAGCTGGCATTCAGCTTCTGTAATTGATCGATCCATCTAACTTGTACTGACTCGGCTTTGAATCTTCAATCGCTGCCTGTTCTGTATTTGAACCATCCATCCCACTGCAGCCTTGTCCTGTCCAGGATTCAGACTGCAGTTTTCTTTTGCCTTGCTCAAGAGAGCCATCAAAAGATCGGATTCAACATGAACCTAGTCCCAATTGTGTTCCTCCAAAATGAATCCGATCCAAGATCAACGCAATCCAAGATCAACGCAATCCAAAAAGCAACAGAAACCGGTCTTCTTCTCCAGTCATGTTCTAGAAAAGAGAGCACCCGGTTTCTGTGGCTTTTGATTTTCATGATTCAGGTAAGGGAGCCTTCCAAATTGCTGTGCAGTTTGGGTGGGGTCATTGACTCGTTCATCACACCGATTCCAGTCTTCTGGCCTGCTGGATCAGATCACAGATCAGACCGATCCGCCGGAAAGGCGTCATCAGGTAAAACCCATCGACCAGATCCTTCATTTCTTCCATCTTTTCAAAACAGAAGGCTTTGGAAATTTCTTCACATTCTTCTCTTGTTTTATTCTGGAAGCTTTCAGCCAGTTCATCCGGAATATCCATGCCGGTGATCTCGTTTTTTAAAAAGCAGGCATTGCGATAGCTGACAATGGGCATGATTCCGCCATAAATGGCGCCACCAAGCTCTTCTCTGGCCTGGCGCAGATTTTCCAGGGCGCGGGGTGAAAAGACCGGCTGGGTAAGAAAGCCTTCGATGCCGTTGGCTTCTTTTTCTTTGGCCAGCCGCAGCTGCACCTCAAAATTGCGGGCGTTCACATCCAAAGCCCCAAGCGTATGGAATGGTCTGCAGACCCCCTGCTGGCAGAGCGTTCTGACAAAGGCGGCCAGGGTGCGGGAATTAAACGAAAAGACCGATCGCACTTCATCCCGGCTTTCCAGCGGCAGCGGATCGCCAGTGACCAGCAGGACCTGGTGAACGTCTTCCATAGAAAGCCCCAGCAGTAAAGCTTTAATCGCATTCAGGTTTCGATCGCGGCAGGTCAGATGCGGCAGGACATCCATTCCCAGCTCTCGATGGACTTTGCAGGCCAGGATTGAAGAATCTGCGCGGGGCCGCCCAATCGGATTATCTGCAATGGTTAACAGATCTGCTCCCGCCTGGTGAATGCGGGAGGCATCTTCTAAAAATCCGGAGACATGGTCACTTTCCGGCGGATCCAGTTCCACCAGAATGGCTTTCTGGCCGGCTATGCGCCGCCGGTCCAGCAAATCAGGCCGCCGAACAGAAACTGTCTTTTCCTGTTCGTTTTCGTTTTCATCCAGAACCGAACCAGTTTTTAAGCGCTGTTTGTTCATAGCGGCTGCCAGCTCAGGTTCCAGACTCTGGACCAGCATGGCAATGTGATCTGGACTCGTTCCACAGCATCCGCCTACAATGGATGCTCCTTCCAGAACCATGCCCGCCATCTGGCTGGCAAAGTACTCCGGCGTTCCTTCATACACAGTCCGCCGGTTGGTCACACTGGGATAGCCGGCATTGGGCATAAACGAAAGAGGCTTTGAAAAAGCGGGTAAATCCTGGAGCTGGCGGTGCATATGCGCCGGACCACACAGACAGTTATACCCCATGGCATCTACTGCCTCGATCTGGTCCAGCTCTTGAAGCAGCACTCGCCCGGAAAGGCCGCTGCGGCTGAGTCCATCAGTGCCGACCGCCAGGCTGACCATCACGAACGCATTCGGGCACTGTTCTTTGATGAAGGCAGCAATTTCGGCCATACCGTCAATATCCGGCAGGGTTTCAAACAGAAATCCATCCACGCCAGCCTGTAAAAAAGTCTCGACCAGCGGCAAATAGACAGTCAATGGATCTGCCTGCGGCAAAACCGGACCCAGATCTGCAAAAATTAAAGGTTTGTTCTTTCCTTTTTCGATCTGCTTTTCGCTCGCCGCTCGTGCACACGCGATCGCCGCCTGAGTCAGGGCCTGCGCCCGGTCTTGGTGGGCCAAACCAAGCTGGGGCAGGCCAAAGGTATTGGTTTTTAAGGCCATTGCCCCAGCTTGCAGATAGGCTTCATGCATCGCAATGACCTGGTCGGCCTCATCGATCGACGCCTGGTCGACCAGAGTAGACGGTCGGCCAGTGAATTGAGCATAAAGGGTTCCATACGCTCCATCAAAAATCAAAGGAAATGAAATCATCGCTGCTCCTCCTGAGGCTGATCCGTTCTGGATGCCGATTCAGAGGCAAGCGTGCCAAACACTTCGTCTGCCACCGCGATATCTTCTCTGGCATCCTTGCAATAATAATCTGCTCCCATTGCGATCGCAGCCTCGGGCGTGACCACTGCCCCGCCAACCATAATTTTGGGTGGATTGGCCAGCTGGTGAAGCTGTTCAATTGTTTTTTCCATGGCAGGAAGGGTGGTCGTCATCAAAGCCGAAAGGCCAACAAGGGGGGCCTGATGTTTTACGACCGCTTCCACAACCGTTTCCGGTGCAACGTCCTTGCCCAGGTCAATCACACTATAGCCATAGTTTTCCAGCAGGGTTTTGACGATGTTCTTACCAATATCGTGAATGTCGCCCTGCACAGTGGCCAGAACGATCGTGCCTTTGGTGGTCTGCTTTTCTCCTTTGGCAGCCATCGATTCTTTCAGGACCTCAAAGACAGCCTGAGCAGCACTGGCCGCCTGCAAAAGAGAAGGCAGGTAGAGTTTTCCCTGTTCATAGTCCTTGCCTACCCAGTCAAGAGCCGGGATCAGGTGGGTTTCTGTCAGTTCCAGCTCCCCCTGGCCACTGGCCAGCAGTGCTCTGGCTTCTTTGGCAGCCTGAGTACTCAGACCTTTATAAATCGCTGCTTGCAGCGGATGATCGAAAGAGGAATTTTCTTCTGCCACAGGCTGGGGCATAGAAGCCGTCGGGATTGGCTTAAGGTCGGGACGGTTTGCAAACCGGGCCACATAGTCACGCAGGCCTTCATCTTCCCCGCTGATCGCTTTAAAGCAGGCCACCGCATCCATCAGGCCCGTCAGCGAAGGGTTGATAATGGCAAAATTCAGTCCGGCCTGCATGGCAGCAGTTAAAAAAGTCTGGTTCATCATCGGTCTTGCCGGCAGGCCAAAGGAAATATTGGAAACGCCCAGAATGGTTCTGGCCTTCCAGTTGTCTTTGAGCCAGGTGATGGCTTTCAGGGTTTCTCTGGCCTGGTCCTGTTGGGCTGAGATGGTCAGCGACAGACAGTCAAACCACAACAGACTGCGATCAATTCCGTACTTCGCCGCTTCATCGGCAATTCTTTTTGCGACCGCAATTCGTTTTTGTGCCGTATCAGGCAGGCCGTTTTCATCCAGGCAAAGGGCGACCAGGGGCGCATGATAACGGGCAGCCAGCGGCAAAATCGCATCCAGGCTTTCCTGTTTGCCATTGACCGAATTGATCGCCGCCTTGCCATTGACCACGCGCAGGGCAGCTTCCAGGGCTTTGGGATTGCTTGAATCCAGTAAAAGCGGCAAGTCACATACACTCTGGATTTTGCGGACAACAGCTGGAAGCAGGCTGACTTCATCTACGCCTGGCATGCCGACATTCACATCGAGCAGATCGGCTCCAGCTTCTTTCTGTTCAATCGCCAGTCGGGCGCAAAGATCCAGATCCCCTTCCAGCAGAGCCTGCTGCAGACGCTTCTTGCCTGTTGGATTGATCCGCTCGCCAACCACCCGAATTCCATCCAGATCCAGAACGCGAAGAGCAGAACAGATGCCTTCCTGTTTCGTGCGTTCTGCCCTGCAGCTTTGCTCCTGACGTCTGGCAATGAGCTGATCAAGGGCTTGAATGGTTGCAGGCGTTGTTCCGCAGCACCCGCCCAGAATGGAGACACCTGCCTCCATAAATTTCACCGCCGTCCTGGCAAATTCATCATCGGGCAGATGGTAATGACCAGTAAACGGATCAGGCAGGCCGGCGTTTGGCTTGGCTGCCACAGGAAGAGCCGTCACTTTGCAAAGGCGTTCCAGCAAGGGCAGCAGCTGGTCTGGACCCAGGGAACAATTGATCCCAATGGCATCTGCTCCATTGGCTTCCAGAGTGAGCGCAGCCGCTTCAACAGGAGTCCCCATAAAGGTACGGCCGCTGGCCTCAAACGTCATGGTCACCAGGACAGGAAGATCACTGTTTTCTTTGGCCGCGCGCAGCGCAGCTTTGGCTTCATAAAGATCTGTCATAGTTTCAATGACAATCAGATCTGCACCAGCTGCCACACCCGCTGTGACCATCTGGGCATATTCCTGATACGCATCTTCAAAAGTTGTTTTGCCCATCGGCTCCATCAGTACGCCAAGCGGTCCCAAATCCAGGGCCACTTTTACATCTGATCCTTGGGCTGCTTTTTTCGCATTGGCAATGCCGGCTTCAATCACCTGATCATAGGTGTAGCGTTCCTGTTCATATTTGTGCGGGCTTGCCCCAAAAGTAGAAGCATAAATGACTTTGGCCCCGGCATCGATATACGCCCGATGAATTGCCACAATGGCCTCTGGCTGCTCAACGTTGTAATACTCCGGCAGCGGCACGGGCGGCAGATCGGCTTTCTGGATCATGGTGCCCATGGCGCCATCCAATAAAAGAACTCCATTGGCGGGATTGAATATATCAGCTTTCATGACAGGTTTTTCCTTTCTGGCGATAGGTGCATTGCAAGTTCATCCTGCAAACTGCGCAGCCGCGGATGCGGGCAGGCTGCGGTTTATCTGCCACCCCAATGAAAGCCGTAATACTTTTGGTTGGGGCCATCATGCAAGAATCAAGCACCTGAATGCCGCAGCGCAGCGGCAGATTGAGCAAAGCACCGATTTCTTTTTGCAAAGCAAGCGGCAGATCCCCATAGCCGCAGGAAAATCGATCCGTAAAAAATCGGTTTTCAAATTCTGGCCGCGCTTTGAGGACTGTTTCAAGTTCATCCATTACTTTTTCGATCCAGACCGATCCGGCTGCATCCCATAACAAAGCCCGGGCCGGCTCATTGCCCGCTTCATAAAGACTTGTCTGCCGGTCAAATCCATGACCAAGGCTTGCAGCCGCCACAATCACCTGCTGGCAATCGCGCAGCATGGATCTGGCAAGATTTCCGGGCAGGACCAGATGGCCAGGCTCTAAAGCAATGCCATCCTCCTCTTTCTGACAGGAAAACACCCGCCATGTCACTTTGGGCATGATCACTTCCTGCAAAACCGGCTCCAGAGCCATCAGCCAGTCTCGAAACAATGAGGCCTTTTCGTCCTTGATATGCGCATAGCGAAGGGCCATACGAAGATCATTTTCATTCCATTTCATGCCAACAGATTATAATGGTTGAGATTAAGATGCGAATCTAAATCTGGAAGGAGATACTAAATGTCGGATAAAAATAATAAAAAACAACAAGCCGCAGCCATGAAGAAAAAACTGACCGTGATTGTGGCGGTTGTCGTGGCGATCATCGCGATCACTCTTGGCTTTATGGCCTGCAACAACAACCCTTCAGCCAACTCTGCAGCAGATTTGCATTCTCTGGACACCAGCCAGTCTGCTCAAGCCGGCCAATCCCAGAGTTCCAGCCCGGATGCCGCCAAAGAATATCTCTTTGAGGTGATCCACAAAGATGGAACGACCACCAAAAAGACACTGACCACCAAAAAGACACTGACCACCACGGAAACCACGCTCGATCAAGCCCTGCTTGATGCCGGCCTGATTGCCGGTGACCAAGGCGAATATGGTTTATTCGTCACTGAAGTGGATGGTGAAACAGCTGACTACAGCAAAGATGGAGGCTGGTGGAAGTTTTTAGTCAATGGCGAAGAATCTTCTGTAGGTGTCAGTTCGACAAATATTGAAAACGGAAGCACCTATTCGTTTGTCTATACGGTCAACTGATGCGCTTTCGCTTTTTTTACTCCAGTTTTCGCTCCACTGATCCTGGCCCAGCGTCCTTGCCAAAACCAAAAAGCCGTCAGTCTTTGCGCAGCCTGTGCCTGTTTGCCCTGTTAGGAGCGATGGTCTTTGTCGCAAAAATGGCGATGGCCAGCCTGCCCAATATTGAACCAGTTTCCCTGGCCGTGATCTTGCTGGCGCAGGTTTTTGGCTGGCCGGCTTTAGCCGCCGTATATGTGTACATTGCCTGTGAATGGCTGGTGTGGGGCATTGGGATCTGGTCATTTGCCTATGCCTATGTATGGCTTGTGCTGTTTGTATTGACAATGGCCTTTCGCTTTATGCATTCGGCTTTATTCTGGGCATTGATCGGCGCCGGATATGGGTTTTGTTTTGGCGCGCTCTGTGCTTTATGGCTGCTTGCTTTGCAGGGGTGGAGCGCTGCGTTTGTCTGGTGGCAAAACGGAGTCGTCTTTGATCTGCTGCATGGTGCAGGAAACTTTGTCATCATTTTTCTGCTCTATAAACCGCTCTACACACTGTTGACACATCTGAAAGACACCTACCATATCCAGTGATTCCGTTCCATTCATTTCATTCAGTCCATCCATTCGTCTCACTCCATCCATTCGTCTCACTCCGTCCATTCGTCTCACTCCGTCCATTCGTTTCATCCATACAAAAAGCATCCCGTCCTGGGCGTCTGGCTCAAAGACGGGATGCTTTTTGTATCGGGACTTCAGACTTTATTTAGAAACAGAGTTCTGAACGGCTTTTTGGATTGGGGCCCGGAAAGGTTTGGCGGTATGTTTGAGATACCCATCATGACCGTAGTGCTTTTCTGCAAAGTCAACCGAATCCACTAATCTTGCCAGCAGACCAATTACCTTTTCTTTTGAAAGGATTCCTGCCTCAATTTGTGTTTCAAACTGGTCAATGCAAATCTGGCAGACAGCCTGGTTGGCTTCTGTTTTGTCTGCCGAAAGATCGGTTTTTTGTTCTTTGTCTTTTTCAGCGAAATACACGGCTGCCAGCACATATCCTTCGCGAAGATCTTCTGATTTCACGCCTTCGTGATCAAAGGCATAGCTCCAGGCGTCAAACTCAATCGGCATGACAAAATTCTGGTTAGAGGTCTGCATCATCTTCGGTTTTTTGACAGTTCTGAACAGCCGCTGACCAGCTTTTTTGATCTGGTACGAACTCATTCCATCTTCTCTCCTTCTTTGCCTGATCCATTTTCAGGCTTGTTGTTTCCAGTTTATCAGACCATTCTCTCACTGCTCATTCAAAATAGAAGAAAAGACCATCATGCCCTTCATTTCAAAGAAGTCCTTTTCTGGCAATGAAACGAAAAAGGACCCAGCCAGAAAGCTAATCGAACAGAACACAGCATAAGAAGAAGCAAAGCAAACTAATCGCTGATTCTTTTTAGTGCATCCATCTGTTCCTCAGTGGTAGCCTAAAAGACACTTTTGAATCTCAAATCTCCAGCTGGAACCTCTTCTGATGAAGAGAAGCTTAGCTTAATGCCATTGAATTTTCGAATAAGCTCTAATTCCCAATATAGGAAGTTTCTGAATTGATATAAGGATTCATAGTATAAACATTATCGTTGAACTGCTCCCCTAACTGCTGCTCCACCAATGGATTTTCGCAGTCAAACAGATTATTCAGACTGATTGTATAAAATTTGGAAATAAAATAGTCTTTCGTATCCGTTTGTTCAAATGTGATTGTGATGCTCAGTTCCGTATTCTGATCTAAAGAAATTCCTTCCCAGATATGAGTAGTCAGATTGTTCCAATTCAAGTTATCCTTCTGGCCGGCTGGTTGAACGATCTGGTTTTCTACACTCTTGCAAAGCCATTTCCCATTTGCTCGTTCTAATTCAGAACGAAAAACCAGAGAAGTCGTTTCTGTCAATGGTTGGTCAACGATAATCCAGGCCTGCGATGGATTCTTGTCAAACTCTGCATGGGGACCGCATGCGGGAGTTTTTTCATCCAGTAGAATTGAAATTTCGGGCTTATGAATCAGTTCGGTCATGGTATTGGCCTCAATGTTCTGTTGCTGGGGGAGGCACCCTGTCATAAATAAGGATAAGATAAATATAGTTCCTTCAAGTTTGTTTTTCATAAATATATCCTCTTATAAATTAAATACACCTTTATCTATAGCGTGAACTTCCGCTTTTTTAAGTCCCAAGTCATTCATGTCAGCCTTTATCTCCTTCGTAATTGATGATTTAATGTTTGCATATCAAATCAAAGGAAACAATTAAAAAATGGCTAAGATGTTCGAGAACAAAATCGTCGCAAATAACAAATTTAATAAACTGGGTTTAATCGAAAAAAGACTCCGAATGTGCTCTAACTTGACAATTGAACAAGCTGCAAGTTATCTCAACATTTCTAAAGGCTATCTGAGCGAGATAGAGAATGGAAAAAGAATACTCAAAGAGGAAACGTTTTTTAAATTTATTCATCATTTTTATCCTGACTTTGATCTATCCTGGTCAATCGTAGAAGAAACGGAAAATCAGCTGGATCAATTATTCTACGCCCTTGCTTATTGGAATTCTAAGCAAGAGGATGATGTTGAAAAATGGATGGTTGAGAACCGGGGATACCTTTTGAACTCTTTTGCCTGTATATATTTGGCTGTACTTGAAACCTATTTTAGTTATCGGAGATCCCTCAACCGTGATGATGTAGATACCATAAATTCATCAGAAGATTTTGTTCAATATCTTTCACCGGATATCCGCGCTCTCTTACTTTTTAATAAGGGATATATGTACATGAAAAGTCGAATCCCGACAGCCCCTGAGAAAAGCGCTCAAGCGATCAGGATTTTTGAAACGGCATTAAAGGAAATGGACGGGAAAAGATGGCCACAGCTGGAAGGGATTATTAAAGCAAATTTAGCCACCGCGGTTGCCAAAGATATATCCTTTCAACAGGCATTCAAAATTGCTGAACAGGCAAAATCTATATTTATAGAAGAGGGCAACTTTCTGCGCATGGCGGCTATCTACAATAATCAAGCTGTTTATCTTAACAATATAGGGCAATATGAACGCGCAATTGAGATTATTGACAAGTTGTTATTGAATAAAAGCGTATTTAAAGATGAGAAGGTATATAGATTAGCTGTCATGAATAAAATTCTTTCTTTAATTGAATGGGGACATTTTAATGAAGCTTTGCAATTCATTCACGATCATAAATCTGAAATGGATCCTAAATGCCCAGATAACTTTACTTTAGAGCCCTATTGCTTACTCCGGGCAGGAAAAGAAAAAGCTTGTTTAGCAGCGATCAAGTTATATCAGAATTCTTCTCTGGGAGAAGAAGACGAGGTTTTCTATGCGTTGATTAAGGCGATTATCAGCCAAAATTTCAATCGTGTTGAAAAAGCAAAAGTAAAAATGTTCTCGGTTTGCAACCGTATGAAAAACTGGGGAATGATGCTGGTGATGTTGCAGGCCTTAGCTTATTTTTACAAGCAGACTCACCAAAGTGATCGTTTGATTGAAATTTATGAATGGCAAGCCATGCTCCATAATCATCAAATGCCATCTATTTGTGAGATGTAGCATAATCAGCATCCCGAAAGAAGAAGAAATTTGACCTCTTGTTTGCAAACTTTTACGCCAAAAAGCATGTTTTGAGCGGTGGTCAGATAATTTTTTTCTGTAACCCCTGCACCCATTATTCCTAAAAAAGCGCAAAAAACCCCTATCAAACAAATTTGATATCATTT
>CAJTVE010000019.1 GCA_910579655.1 uncultured Allobaculum sp.
TTGAAAAGAATTTGAAGCGGGAAAAAATCCAATCCGAACAGGAGAGCGCATTTCAAACAGACAATGAAAATAAGCCGGTCTTGAATCGTCTGTGCAAGGATGTGTTGTCCCTGATCACAAGCCAATAGAGCGGGATTCAAAGGACGAAACCGAAAATGGATTTGCAAAAAAAGGCCAGCATTGCGGATGAATCTTTGGGTTTTGATCCGGAAAATGACTGGAATTCATATACACGAGGGCATAGATAGTGAACAGCATTGCCGCTCAATCTTTTGCGATGGTAGAATGAAACCTGTTGCAGGAATCTTACCAAGATTTACAGAGTGTTTTCAGAAAGAAAACCTGAAAACCTGCATCCAAAAGAGGAGGATTTTATGAAGTATTCAGCTTTATCCTGTGCATTTCTTGTATCCGCCGTATTGCTCAGCGGGTGCTCTTCCAGTTCTGGAACCAGTCAGGCAGCCAGCGACTCCAAAGCCGGCTCGACAACAAGTGCAGCTGCTTCAAATCTGGCTGACAAAAAGACATTTACCGTTGGATTTGATGCGGAATTCCCACCCTATGGATATATGGATGAAAACGGTGAGTACACGGGCTTTGATCTGGAAATGGCGCAGGCGGTTGCCGATTTAGAGGGCTGGGAACTGGTCAAACAGCCAATTGACTGGGACAGCAAAGACATGGAACTGTCCAGCGGCTCGATTGACTGCATCTGGAACGGGTTCACGATGGATGGCCGCGAAGATGCTTACACCTTCAGTGATCCATACATCGATAACTCTCAGGTATGGGTCGTTCCGGCTGATTCTGGCATCAGCACGCCGGCTGATCTTGCGGGCAAGATTGTCGGCGTTCAGAAAGATTCTTCGGCTCTGGCTGCCCTGGAATCGGATGAAAATGCCGATCTGACCAACAGCTTTGCCAAGCTTACTCAGTATGGCGACTACAATACTGCCTTTATGGATCTGGAAGCAGGTGGGATTGATGCTCTGGCCCTGGATGTTGGTGTGGCCGACTATCAGCTCAAAAACCGCGGTGATGCCTTCGTGAAACTGGATGATCTGCTCGCTTCAGAAAAGTATGGCATTGGCTTTTTGAAAGGCAATACCGAACTGAAGGATAAAGTTCAGGAAGATATCTACACTCTGTATGATGAAGGAAAAGTAACCGAGCTGGCCGATAAATACAATCTTGGCGACTTCCTTTGCATCGAAGAATATAAAAATAAATAATTGACCGGCAAAAAGGTTAAATATGAATTTACAGACAACTTTGATTCAGTTGGGGCAGGGACTGTTTGTCTCGTTTGAGATTTTTGCACTGACGCTGATTTTCGCTTTGCCGCTTGGCATGGTGGTCGCGTTTGGCAGAATGTCGAGCAATAAAATCGTTTCTGCCCTGACCAAAATTTACATTTCCATCATGCGCGGAACGCCATTGATGCTGCAGCTGATCGTGGTCTATTTCGGACCGTGGTATGTCTTCCGGATGCGGATTTCCGACGACTACCGGTTTATCGCGGTCATCATTGCGTTTTCACTCAACTATGCGGCGTATTTTGCGGAAATTTACCGCGGCGGGATCGAATCGATTCCCAAAGGCCAGTATGAAGCGGCGCAGGTTCTTGGCTATTCCAAATGGCAGACGTTCTGGCACATCATTCTGCCCCAGGTGATCAAACGGGTTCTGCCGGCAGTGACCAACGAGATCATTACCCTGGTCAAAGATACATCCCTGGCCTTTGCGATTGCGCTGGCTGAGATGTTTACGGTGGCCAAACAGATCTCAGCAGCATCGAGTACGATCATTCCGCTGATGATTGCTGGTCTGTACTACTACCTGTTCAATCTGGTTGTTTCCTGGGCGATGGAACAGATTGAAAAGCATTATCGCTACTACAAGATTTAGAGGGACCGGGATATGAGCCAAGAAACATTGTTAGAAATCGAACATATGTCAAAAGCCTTTGGTGACAACCAGGTTCTCAAAGATATATCGCTGATGGTCAACAAAGGCGAAGTGATTGCCATCATCGGACCTTCCGGATCGGGAAAATCAACGCTTTTGCGCTGTGCAACTCTGCTGGAGACGATGGATGGCGGATCGATGAGTTATTCCGGCCATCCAGTCTGCATGGCTGCTGATGGCAAAGGCGGAAAGAGTCAGTATATTGAAAAAAATGAACTGAAAAAGATGCACAAGTATTTTGGTCTGGTTTTCCAGAACTTCAACCTGTTTCCGCACTATACCGTCCTCAAAAATGTGGTCAATCCCGCTTTGATCAACAAAGTGGGAACCTTGCAGGAAATTGAAGCCACGGCCAAAAAACTGCTCGATCAGTTCGGCTTAAGCGAAAAATACGACGCCTACCCCTGTGAGCTTTCCGGCGGACAGCAGCAGCGGGTTTCCATTGCCAGAGCCCTTGCTTTAAAGCCTGGCATTCTGTTTCTGGATGAGCCAACATCCGCGCTCGACCCGGAACTGACCGCTGAAGTGCTCAAGCTGCTCAAAGAACTGGCCAGAGAACATATCACAATGATCATTGTCACGCACGAGCTGGGATTTGCCCGCGAGGTGGCTGACCGTATTCTGTTTGTGGAAGGCGGCAATATTGTCGATCAGGGAACGCCGGATGAACTTTTTCACTCCAAAAACCAGCGAGTCCGGGACTTTATCGGCAAGCTGTCCAGCCATTGAGTTGAAAGGGCCTGGCTCAGGGCTGTTCGACTTCCAAAACGAGTGACTGGATTTTGACAGATCCAGTGCCTGCTCGATCAGATTGAAAATTGAATGGTTTAAAATCGCAGAGCAATCTGCGATTTTTCGCGTTTGATAAAACGAGTGAGAAAGATCAGCGGCAGGCAAAAGAGGAGTGGATTTTTAAAGAGGTTACAGACGCAGTTTCTGCTTCTGGAAAAATAGGGCTTGAATGGTCTGTAAAATGGAGGGACTGTGAGTGATCTTGCTTTCAAAGCGGATAAAATAGAAACAGCAGGCAAAAACCAGGAATACATTTCTTCAGGATTTATTTTCTGATTGCGGCTTTTGACCGTATCTTTTAACCGTATCTTTTGATCAGGTATCCCATTCGAAGTGACTGTTTTTGCCGCTTTTAAACCAAATGAATTCTTTGTCACAAGGGGGACATAATTGAATATGACTGTAACCAAAGCGGACCGCAGATGGCTGGAAAATCCCAGAACCGTTCAGGTCAATCGTCTTAAGCCCACAAGCTCCATGCACCGAAACCTTCCGGATGCGCAGGCAAGTCAGCTGCTGGATGGCACATGGATGGTGCGGGCGAGTGAAAACCCAGTCTGGAACAGTGATGGATTGCCAGGCTTTTTAAATGATGAATCGTTTGTACCTATACAGGTTCCTTCCCATCTTCAGCTCAATGGCTTCGGACAGATTCACTACACCAACATTGCCTATCCCTGGGATGGAAAAGAAGAAGTCGCGTATGGCAAAACGCCATCCGAAAATCTGCAGGCTGAATACGTTCTGGAATTTGATCTGAATCCCCGCCTGGAAAAAGAAGACATCAGACTGGTCTTTAAAGGGGTTGAAAGTGCGTTTTATGTCTGGCTCAACGGCCGGTTTGTCGGCTATTCGACGGATTCCTTTACACCGGCTTCTTTTGACGTCACAAACCTGATTGCCGAAAAGGATAATCAGCTGGTTGTCCTCGTGTACCAGTTCTCTTCTGGTTCCTGGCTGGAAGATCAGGACTTCTTCCGGTTTTCCGGTATTTTCCGCTCCGTCCAGCTGGAGGGCCGCAAGAAAATCCATCTGGAAGATCTGAAGGTCACCACAACGGTCGATCCCGAAAACCAGAAAGGCCGGATCCGTGTGCAGCTGCATGACCAGGGGGCTGACCATTTCGAACTGACGCTCAAAGACCCAGAGGGTGAAATCCTGCTGCGTCAGCAGACAGAACTGCGGGATGTATGTTTTGAATTGGACAAGGCCAGGTTCTGGTCTGCCGAACAACCAGATCTTTATACCCTGGAAGTCCGTCTGCTCGATCAAGAGGATGTTGTGCAGGAGGTGGTCAGCCAGAAAGTGGGCATCCGGCAGATTGAAATTGTCGATGGCATTGCGCGCCTGAATGGCAGGCGGCTGATGCTGCATGGCGTGAACCGCCATGAGTTTTCACCAGCCAAAGGCCGGGCGATTGGCCGTGAGGAGATCCTTGCCGATCTTCTGACCATGAAGCGAAACAACATCAATGCCGTACGGACTTCCCATTATCCAAACCAGGAAGAGTTCTACGATCTTTGCGATGAACTCGGTCTGTATGTCATGGACGAAGTAAACCTCGAAACGCACGGCACATGGCAATGGAATGGAATTGAAGATGGAAACGATGCACTGCCAGGCAACCGGATCGAATGGCGGGATGCTTTGTTAGATCGGGCCGAATCGATGTATGAGCGGGATAAAAACCATCCGTCTATTCTGTTCTGGTCTTTAGGCAATGAAAGCTGGTATGGCGATGATCTGCTTGAAGAAGCTGCCTGGCTGCGCCTGAAAGATCCAACCAGACCTTTGCATTACGAAAGCAGTTTCCGCCAGCCTGACTATGCGGGATGTTCGGATGTCTATTCCCGCATGTATGCCCAGGTGGATGAGCTGAAAGAAATTCTTGAAAACAATCCGGACAAGCCGGTCATCCTTTGTGAATATATGCATGCAATGGGCAACTCCCTTGGCGGGATGTATCGCTATATTCAGCTGGAACAGTATCCGCACTATCAGGGCGGATTTATCTGGGATTACATCGACCAGGCCATCGCTTATACCAACGAAGATGGCCAGCAGGTGCTTGGTTATGGCGGTGATTTTGACGACTATCCAAACAATGGCAACTTCAGCGGCGATGGTCTGGTGTTTGCCAACCGCAGACCCTCTGCCAAAATGCAGGAAGTCAAAGCCCTGTATGCGCCAATCCGTATTGTTCCGGATGAACAGGGCGTTCAGATTCTGAATAACAATCTGTTTGTCGACACAAAAGGCTATCGCTTCGTTTATGAACAGCGGATCGAAAACACACTGATTTTAAGCGGAGAACTTGAAGTTGACCTGCAGCCTGGTGAATATCGTCATTTTGATATCGACTGGGTCGATACCGACCAGGAAAGCGTCTGCACAGTCAGTGCGCTGCTGGCTTGTGAAACAGCCTATGGTCAGCCAGGAGATGAAGTCAGCTTCGGTCAGAAGACGGCGGGCAAAACGGAATACTATGCCTCGGTTCCGGATCTGATCCACCGCATTCACGGCACAGAAAATATTGGGTATGAATTTGGAAAGTTCAAAGCCCTGTTCAATGCCCAGGGACTGGCCTCGCTTCGTTATGATGGCCAGGAGTGGCTCAAATCCATACCAAAACCCGTCTTTGCCCATGCCTATACCGATAATGAAATCGGCTATGGCTTTGACCAGACAAGCTCCTATTGGTATGCGGCTTCCTTGTTTGCGAAAGTGACGGACTTCAAAGAACACTTTGATGAAAAAGGCATGTTCGCCACGCTGACTTATCGCTACCAGCTGCCCTATCCATGTCCGAGTGGAACCGGCTGCACATTGACCTATTCCATTGCCGCTCCGGGAACCATTGGCGTCGATCTGTCGATGGATCCGTGCCGTCTGCTGCCGGATCTGCCCGTCTTCGGTCTTCAGTTTGAACTGCCAAGAAAGTGCGATCGGTTCATTTACTATGGCAATGGTCCACAGGAAAACTACATCGACCGGCAGGAAGGCGCAAAACTGGGGGTTTTCAATTCCACGGCTTTACAGGACCTTCAGCCGTATCTGCGCCCCCAGGAGACTGGCAACCGCACCGAAATGCGCTGGTTAGAGCTGTTCAATCCGAAAGGACAGTGCATGCGTTTTTCCAAAGTCGGCAAGCCATTTGAAGCTTCTGTGCTGCCGTATTCGTTTGAGGCTTTGCACAAAGCAAACCACCAGGAAGAACTCGGACCGGTCGCTGGAACCTTTGTGCGCATTGCTTCACAGCATATGGGTGTCGGGGGAGTCGATTCCTGGGGAACACCAGTCGATCCGGCCGATTGCCTGCATGCCGGCAACAGCCGCCAGATTGCTTTCTTTCTTACCTTCCCGCCGATGCCATTTCCAAAAGGTGAAGATGTAGCCAATCCGGAGATGGAAACCGGCGATCGTTATGATCTTGAAGAAGAACGGGAAGAACTCGAACCGGTTGAACCAGTTGTCGAAAGGATTGAAGAAGTGATCAGTGAATTTGATCTGCCAGGCTCTGCATCTGGAGGGTTTGCGAAAAAGACTTCAACCGCCCAAACCCCAGCAAAGCTTGGGCCAGATTCCAGACCAGATTCAAAACCTGGAAAGCAGGAAGCCCAAAGCCAGTTGACTGCCCCTGAAAGTCAGTCTGCTCCTGCTGTCGAAGCCTCTTCCAGTGTCCCTTTAAGACGATCTTTGCGCACGCCTGAAGCGCCAAAGGCACAGGCAAACAGCGAAATCCATCCGGCTTTTTCATCGGATGTGCATCCAGATCTGTCCAGGCAGCCTGAAAATGGAAAGCCAAAAGAAAAAAAGGATGAACAACCGCCAGAAAGCTTTGAATCCGACGACCATCTGGAAGATTTATGAAGGACACTTCAGGCGGTTATCGTCGTATCTGGCCTGCTGCTTTGCCTGTTTCGACTGCTGAAACGAAAGCGGTAAACATAAAATCATTATGTTCAACATAGCCCGCTCAAAAGCTCGCATGAGCCCAGATAAAAACCCGAACCACATCCATGGCTCGGGTTTTTATCTGGAAAGATCAGGTCTTTGCAGGATCAAGCGTTGGATCAAGCATTGGAACACGAAATCTTCCAAATAAGGGGCGAAAACAGTTGATATAGTTATAAATCTAAATCTAAATAGATTTAATTTTCATTTACAAATCGGTAAAGAATTTCCTGATGGAAGGGTTTGCCGGCGCGAAGAATGGCATCGGGGTGTTCCTGGTTGTGGATCGAATCCGGAACAAACTGCGGTTCGATGGCAATGCCATAGTTTGGACCATAGACAACACCATTGCGGCCGGTTTCTGCTTCCAGATAGTTGCCCGAGTAGACTTGAAGACCCGGGAAGGTGGTTTCGACTTCCACAGTGCGGCCGGAAACTGGATCGCTCAGGCGCAGAGCTGGTTTTGTCTTTTCCAGTACAAAGTGGTGGTCAATCCCATTGGCATACTGAATCTGCTCATCACTGAAATCAAATGCATCTTCAATGGAATGAGCAGTCCGGAAATCCAGCGGTGTACCGGCCACTTCCTGGAACTGGCCGGTTGCCAATACGTGATCATCGATCAGACCATGACGCTGGGAAGCAATCTGAAGCAGATGCTTTGCGGCATTGTCGGTCTGGTTGAGGTTGAAATAGGTATGGTGAGTGAGGGCGCACAGGGTATCCTGATCACTGATGGCATCATAGAGGATGTTGAGCTCATTGTTTTCCAGACGCAGCGTGCAGGTCAGATCCAGGCTGCCTGGATAGCCCTCTTCCATGTCTTCAGAGTGATAGGTAAAAATCAGATCGTTGCCTTCAATGCGGGATTCAAAGTTTTTGTAGGAAAAGCCTTCATGGCCGCCATGTAAGGAGTTTGGCCCATTGGTCAAAGCCAGATCGTAGTTTTTGCCATTGAGGGTAAATTTTCCTTTCGCAATGCGGTTGGCCGTGCGGCCGACAATGGCGCCAAAGTAGGTGCCGCTCTTTTTCTGGTAGTCATCAACGGTGGGATAGCCTAAGATGACATTTTCCTGGGCACCATCCACATCTTTCATGTCAATTTCCATCAGCGTCACCCCGTAGCTGGAAACAATCACTTTGAGCTGATCGTTTTCCATTTCATACGTGCAGACCCCGTCGGGACGTTTTTCTAATAATCGAATCATGATTGGAGTATCCTTTCTTCATTTTCTGAGTCAAAGGTCAATCCGCCCTGAAAGCGGTTTATCCTGTTTCCTATTGTAGCCTGTTTAAGGAAAATCGACATATCACTTTTTGGATTCACGATACTGATTTGACCATTTCACATTTTCGCCTGGACAGTTTAAAGAAAATCCCTGCAATTTCAAACGTCCGTTTCGGCAAAGGTGATTGTCTGCTTAGGACTCGATGACTCTTTCAGCTGTACAGGATATCCAGAGAAAGAAAAAAAGAAGAGGGGAAAGCGGCTTCATGGCTTGGCGTTTGCATGCCGGAATGAAAACGGTGAATGGATAGGCGCTGTTTTCAAAGCGAAACGGGAAGAAACGGGAAGAAAGCAAAAAACAGTCTGAAACGACTGATGAGGAAACGCCCGGAATTCAGTGCAAAAACAGAGTGGCCAAGAGATAGGGCAGATACGCCTGATCTAAAGAGGGGATCGGGAACAGTCAAATTCCGGCCAATTGGCTTCTTTCAGGCGTCCTCCAATTGTGGGCAGTCGCCGGAATTTGTATTCATCTGGAAGTTTTTTATAATGAGGTGATGGAGGAAAAGTCTCATGTTGATCTTAGCACTTGATACATTTGAAGATCTTGAGCCTGTACTTGAAAGCCAGCCTGATGCCGTTGTCATCGGGCTTGATCCACTTTCGGCAAGAAGCCGGGCGATTGCCACGCTGGATCAGCTGCCTGAGATGGTCAGGTTCTTTCATGACCACAATATTCAGACTCTGATCAATGCGCAAGCCATGGTCGAAGAGAAACTTTACCCTGAAATACAGACCACTTTCTTTGCGGCGCTAGATGCCGGCGCAGATGGTTTTTATATTGCGGATGACGGCTATATCACGATGGCCGATGAATACGAACAGAAAACCGGAACACCGGTAAGAAACAAACTGATCATTCAGCCGGAAACGCTGATCTGTTCGGGTGAAGATGCCAGTTTCTATCTGGATCTGGGACTTCAGGCTGCAAGCCTTGGCCATGAACTCTCGCTCAAAGAAATGGTGGATGCGGCGCATACGTCCATTCGGCCGGATGGAATTGAGGTTCTGATTGCCGGACTTTATACCTGGATGGAAAGCCGCCGGCCGCTGGTCGAAAACTATTTACGCTATATTGAACGATCGGATCGGTTTGAAGAAGGCCGGATCTATACCATTCAAGAGCAGCTGCGCGAAGCCAGGCTGCCGATCTGGCAGGATGAAAAGGGAACCCATGTTCTGGCGGACCAGCCCTTACAGGCTGGCGCCCATCTGCTTGCGCTGCAAAACGCTGGCATTGGCCGTTTTCGGATTGATGCCTTTTTAAAGGGCAACGTGTGGGGAGTCCAGCTGCTGAAAAAATACAGGGCTTTGTTGGAGCATCCAAAACGGGCTGAATCCTTTGACATTCAGCCAACGATCTTTGCTGCCCCTTCGTGGATTCGAAAGGAGAAATGAAAATGGCCGCCATTGAATTGTTAGCCCCGGCCGGCAATCTTGAAAAAG
This sequence comes from uncultured Allobaculum sp., assembly GCA_910579655.1. Classification (GTDB taxonomy): domain Bacteria; phylum Bacillota_I; class Bacilli_A; order Erysipelotrichales; family Erysipelotrichaceae; genus Allobaculum. The sequence continues at coordinate 9,449 of CAJTVE010000019.1, forward strand.
CAAAAACCGCAATTCGCTATGGGGCGGATGCGGTTTATATTGGAGGCCAGCAGTTTTCTTTGCGCTCACGGGCTTCGAATTTTAATCTCGACCAGATCGCTGAACTCTGTCAGTTTGCCCATGAACATGGCTCAGCGGTTCATGTAACGGTCAATATCATTCCGCACCCGGATGATTTCAATGGCCTGGAAGCGTATCTCCAGGCGCTGGATGTGGCGGGAATTGATGCGATCATCAGTGCTTCACCGGCCATCATTTCCAGAGCTTTGAAAATGGAAAACCGTCATTTTGAAGTGCATGTCTCTACCCAGCGCTCCATTCTCAATGAAAAAGCCGTTCAGTTCTGGAAAAATCTTGGTGCAGACCGGGTGGTTCTGGGCCGCGAGACGCCAATGGAAGCCATTGAAGAAATCTGTGCCAGAAAGATCGTCCCGATTGAAGCGTTTATCCATGGCGGGATGTGCATTTCTTTTTCCGGTCGGTGTGTGTTGTCGAACCATATGACCAACCGGGATGCCAACCGCGGGGGCTGTGCGCAAAGCTGCCGGTGGAAATATACTCTTTATGATGGTGAAAAAGCCATCAGCGATCCGGATACGATGTTTTCAATGTCCAGCCGCGATCTGCAGGCGGCTGACCAGATTGAAAAGATGATTCATGCCGGCGTGGCCAGCCTGAAAATTGAGGGCCGCATGAAATCGGATTACTATCTGGCCGTCGTGGTTGGCGCCTATCGCCGGCTGATTGATGAAATCGAAAAGAATGGCACAGCGTCTGATGAATTCGTAGCAAAGATTGTCAGCGAACTGAACCGGGCAGAGAACAGACCCACGGGTCCTGGCTTTTATCACGGGCTGCCCGATGAAAACGTGCAGCTCTACCGCAGGCATGATGAAACCGTGACCCAGGAATATATCGGCCTGGTTCTTGAACCCGATAAGCCGGGGTATCTGAAAGTTCAGGTCAAAAACCATTTTGCGGCCAATACGCCAGCGGAACTGTTTGGTCCGGGCATTGCGCCTTATCCATATCTCATTACTGAAATCCTCGACCAAAATGGCAATGCGCTGGAGGTCTGCAACCATCCAATGGATATTGTTTACCTGAAATGGGAAGGCCCTTCCATTGCGGGCTCGATGATTCGTAAACAGCGGATTTAAGCCTGTTTTGGCCTCTTTCGACACAAAGATGAGGCAATTTCAACAAAAACCAATACACTGTTATCACATCAAGGCAGAAAGACAGGATACAACAGAAAGGAAATCTGCCGTTAAACATCCTGAAACTGAATAACTCTATGAAACTTTCAAACAGCTTTTTTTATACCCTGCGTGAAAACGCAAAAGATGAAGATTCCGTTTCCAGCAACCTGCTTGTCCGGGCTGGAATGATCAAGAAACTGTCCAATGGCATTTACATGATTATGCCAATGGGCAAACGCGTCCTGGCCAACATTGAACACGTTGTCCGCGATGAAATGGACAAACACGGAGCTCAGGAGCTGCTCATGCCGGCCCTGATTCCAGAGGACGTTTATGTGTCTTCCGGAAGACGTGAATCCTTTGGATCCAACATGTTTGCACTCAAAGACCGTTATGACAAGAAATACGTTCTTGGCCCAACCCATGAAGAACTGTTTGCGATGGCAGCTGCCATGGATGGCAAATCCTGGAAAGACTTTCCCTATAATCTCTACCAGATTCAGACCAAATATCGTGATGAAACCAGACCTCGTTACGGTCTGATCCGTGTGCGCGAATTCATCATGAAAGATGCCTACACCTTTGATAAAGATGAAGCCGGCCTGGATGTGGCTTACATGAATATGTACGATGCCTACAACAAGATCTTTGACCGCTTAGGCTTAAACTACAAAATCGTTAAAGCCGACACCGGTCTGATGGGCGGTCTGCTTTCTGAAGAATACCAGGCAATTTCTTCCATTGGCGAAGATATTGTCGTGGGCTGTGACCATTGCGATTTTTCCAGCAACGAAGAAATCACAGAAGTTGTTGACACCCTCGAAGATGACAACAGCCCTGAACTCGAAATGGAAAAAATCTATACCCCAAATGCCGGAACTATCGAAGAAGTCAGCGCATTTCTGGGAAAAGAGCCTTCTGATTTTGTGAAGACTCTGATCTATAACGCCGATGGCAATCTCGTTGCCTTCGTTTTGCCAGGGGATCGTGAACTGAACGAAACCAAAGCCGGCAAACTGCTCAATGCAATTGAACTCAATCTGGCCACACCAGAAGAAGTCAAAGAAGCGACGGGTGCCCGCATTGGGTTTGCCGGTCCTGTTGGACTGAAGCTGCCGGTTTATATGGACCGTCAGGTGGCTCACAAGAAAAACTTTATCGTTGGCGCCAATGAAGATGACCACCACCTTAAAAACGTGAACCTGAAAGACTTCAAGCCAGAAGTGATTGCCGATCTGTCTATGGTCCGTGAAGGCGATCTGTGTCCAAGCTGCGGTGGACATCTGACCTTTGAACATGGAATTGAAGTCGGCAACCTGTTTAAACTGGGCACCAAATACTCCAAAGCCATGAACCTGATGTACTCTGACCAGAACAACCAGCTCCAGCCCGTCTGGATGGGCAGCTATGGCATCGGTCTGGAACGCTGCATGGCCGCCGTTGCGGATCAGCATCATGACGAGTCGGGTCTGATCTGGCCGGATAATCTGGCTCCATTCCGTGCTGCACTTGTCATCGTTTCGATGAAAGATGCCAAGCAGGTAGAAGAAGCGCAGAAACTTTACGAGTATGCAGCCTCTAAAGGCTATGAAGTTCTTCTCGATGACCGCACTGAACGGGCAGGCGTCAAGTTCAAAGATACGGAACTGATTGGGATTCCACACCGCATCACTTTGGGTAAAGGTGTAGCCAGCGGCATGGCTGAATACGTGCGTCGTGAAGATGGCGTGAAAACTGAAATTGCCCTGGAAGATCTGCCAGCCCTGCTTGACGAAATTTACGCCAAATAGACTGCTTTCCCAAAAAGTTAATTGCTTGAAATTCCGCTTACAGAAAGAATTTACTTTTTTTGAAAAAAGCTGCCATTTTGATCGCTTTTTTTGCGGAATGAGACAAAATCACCGAAAAAGCGGCATGCGTTGCGCAACTTTTTCACAAATAATATGTTATTTTAAGTGCCTGATACTCGGGCACTTTTTTTGTGTGAGAATTCGTGTAAATTGGATTACAGGTTTTTTGTCCGGGTAAAAATTTGACCTGGATTGGGAGTAAAGGCGTCTTCTTGCGATGTTTATCAAATCGCGTCAAAAAATGCGAAAAATAGGATGATCATATCGAAAAATGTAGATTTGTGTACTCTTATAATGCCTTTTTGTAGACGAACCGATCCTTTTCGTGGAAACTGTTAGTCAGGAGGGTAACCATGAATAAAAAAGACGAGCTGGTTGCCAATATTCAGCTTTTAAAAGATTTAAACATGAAGCCAAACATTTCTGAACTTGCCAGAGCTTACGATCTCGACCGCAGAACGGTGAAAAAGTATTTTGAAGCTGGCGAAGTACCAGCAAGAAAAAAGAAAAAAGAGTTCAGTAAATGGGACCAGTATGAAGAGTCCATTGAAAAAATGCTGCAGGTGCCTGGTGTCTCTATCCGTGCCATTCATCGTCATTTTCTTCAGACCATGGGAGAAGATAAAGTCCCAGGAACATACGAAAGTCTTAAAGCCTTTGTAAAAAAGAAAGGATTCAAAAAGACATCAGACTGATTCGAAGCTGATGTTCAAATCCGTCATGTTTGTCCGCCGCAAAACGCGGGCTTTTTTTGTGCCTTCTTTTCGCTTTCCTTTCACTTTCCTGGCTGTTTTCATCCATCCTTTTTGTTGGTCTGGATTCTGGCGTAGAAGAGAACTGTCAGCTTTGTTTGGCTCAAGTCAGGCGCGCAGGCAAGGAACAGCCAGATCTCCAGATCTGAACACCAGATATAAAAAAGGCATGAGCGAATCGCAAGATTCACTCATGCCAGATTTTGGATTTGGCCTGAACTGGATTTGAATTTCAGCAGACAGCCGGCTGGGGATTGATTGTGCCTGCCGGTCTTTTTTTGGTCTGTTTTTTCGGACTAGTTTTCGTCAAAGTATTCTTCTTCAAAGTCGCCGCCCTGGTTTGTCGGGCCGCTTTCTTCGGGGGCATCGGTGTTTTCAGAATCATTGGAAGAGGAAGCAGAGGTTTTGTTTTCAGAGTTGTCGCCGGCTTGATTGTTTGCCTGATCAGAAGCGGCCTTATCCGTTTTCTGGCTGTCTTTGCTTCCATACGCGCTTGAGCGGGCGTTATTGATGTAGGACTGTATATTTTCTTCAACCAGTCCAAAATTGACGTCACCGGCCTGTAAAAGCGCATTATTGAAGGAGACTGGATCATAGAGATCGCCAAGAGATTCTTTTGCGATGTCTTGCAGCTGCAAAATTTTCAGACATCCATAGTAGTAGCCAAAGAAGACACCTGGATTTTCTGCCAGCTGGTTATAGATGGCTTCACTGCCTTTTCCCCAGACATTTTCAAATTCATCCAGAGAATAATCATCATAGTTGATCTGGATATCCATCAACAGCACGGAGTAGTTGGAGTATTGATCTGTCAGCTCCCACACGCGGGCTGTATCTTCATCAATCCCCGTCCATGGGATGGTCTGGTAGGCTGCATAGGTCGCGTAGCCTTCCTGCATGCCAAATGAGCTTAAGAAGTACTGGATTGGATGCTTGAAGTGGTCACGATTGTATTGCGCCTGGTACATATGACCCGGAATGCCTTCATGGGCAAATGTATCATAGAGGGTTAGACTGGATGGATCGCTTCCGTAGTCACGGGCGTTGTAGCGGATTTCGTACGGGCGTCTGGAGTCGATGGGCGGAACGACAAAGTAGGCCATGACTCCGTTTTTGGACTGTTCAGGGGAGAGTTCCTTGATTTCATAGTCCATGGTTTTGACGATCGGGAATTCAGCCGGATAGCGTTCTTCCAGAAATGGCATGATTTCGCTGACACTGGTGAACTTGGTTTCCGGCTCTTCAACCAGAGCGGCTTCGGTGTTGGTGCGCAGAATCGAACGGTATTCTGTCACGGCATCATCCATGGCGGTCCGGATTTCTTCTTTCATGACTTCAATATCATCACTGGATCCGGCATAAGACTGTAAGACATATTCATAGGCTTCCCGGCCGTTTTTATAGGAGGCCATGCCCTTGATGGTTCCGTTTTTGTCTTTCAGGCCATTGAGACCATCGATAATCGCCTGGAAGGAGGGAAAGAACGATGCCTGTAAGGCATCCCGGATCTGCTGCTTATAGGCTTCAGCCTTTTCGTCATCCAGTCCCAGCGCATCGACTTCAGCCATCAGCTCACTGGTCACGGGAGAGTCGTCTTTGGAATTGACGATGGACTGGCAGGAGGCCACAACGGTATCCAGATCAATCGCAAACGTTTTGGCTTCGGCCTGTTTGCGGGAATAGTCCAGGGCTTCCTGCACGTAGCGGGGAACGTCGTTGATCAAAGCGACTAAGGGTTCAACATCATTTTCGGTATACAGCTGGAATTCTGAGAAGGTATCCATTAACGAAGACTGGACACCCGAGATTTCTGACCAGATCGAACCGAGATATTCAAACTTTTCGTCGGACAGGTTGACAGTCAGATTCAGCTCCCAGATCAGCTGTTCCCGGATTTGCTTGTTGGTGGCATTCAGGTTGGTGTCTTCAAAGTTTTCCAGAATCGACAGGGCTTTCTTTTCAAAGGCGAGATCTTCGGGGTCCGGAATAAAAGTTCCCAGCGTGATCTTGCATTTGTCCAGATCGACGCCGTAGTTTTCCGGATGTTCAAAATAGCGGTGGGTGAGCAGATAGCTGGTTTCGCACAGTTTCACGACGTACTGATCGAGGAAGTTTTCAAATTCAGTATTGGAGACTGCTTTGGCCTCATAAGAGATTGACTCGCTTGTCAAAGAACTGGATTGACTGCTTGACTGGGTGTTGGGCTGGGTGCATCCGGCAGCAAGCAGAGCGCTTAAAAAGACCAGCAGAAGCCGGTTCTTGTATTTTTTGGCTTGGCTTTTCATAGAACTCCTTTATCTAGAGAAGATTGGCCCGATTTTGCGATCGCATTCAAGAGGATCAGCCAGAAGCGTCGGGTTTCAGAAATGAAAGGCAGAAAACCGCCCTGTTCTTTGAAAGATAGAATCTGTTTCTCAAAGATACGGAAAGAAATCTGCAGGTTGCTCTTATCAAAGATTAACTGTTTAATATCATACCAAATCCGGATTTCAACAATCATTGACGGATAGAAGGTTTCGAAAAAATTCCAGAGAACTTTAGAATTGCGGACGGTCAGTTCAAATCCGCAAAATTGTAACCGGACCTTTTCATTTTCCAGGCAGATCAATCTCTTTTAATGTCTACTGTTTAATGCCTGCTGCCTGAGCGTGTTTTCAGCAGAACAGGCAAATTAAGAGAGCCAGAGACCAAAAGTGGTACAGAAGACCAAAAGTGGTACAGATTTAAAAAAGATACAAGTGAAAAGCGCCCAGTCGAAAGGCGGCAATTTTCCCCAAAAAAGGACCCGGAACGCCTGAAAGCAAGCGCTGCGGGCCCTTGATGGTTTCTTTTTGCAAAACAGAAGAATGAGTAAAAAATCCTGTTTCCAGCCTATGCCTTCACTGGATCAAAAAAGCCAGGGCAGGCAGACAATGATCAAAGCTGGAAACGATGCGGGCAGTTTCTGAGGCATCCGCTTGTCGTTTCATCAGAACTGCACAAAACGTGCATCTTAAAGAAAAGTGGAGCTTGCAGGGTTGGAATCAGGAAATTTGCAGGACTTGAATCAGGAAAACAGGGAAGTAAACCAGATAAAGATCTGGCAGGCCAGTCCGCCTGCAAGGAAGATTAAGGCGCCTTCTCTGAAAGATAAAGTGTCTGTCTCGACTTTGTGCTGAAAATCATCACAGTAGTCGAAGAATTTTTCTTCCAGAATCTCTTCACGCTCTGACAGCCACTCTTTGGCTGAGATGGTATTGTTGTGGCCGCTTTGCGAAATAGTTGTTGTTTTTGTCATTTCAATTACTCCTTTCGCCCTATGATGATGATTCGAGGCTTTTGGTACAAAAACTGTACCATCGATTCACGACACGCGCAACATAAACGCAAAATCTTTTTGAAAAACCAGATAGATGTGCATATTTGAATCCTGTCCTGAAAATGTGGAGGCTGAATCGATCTTGTCTGCGCAAGGTTCAAAATCCGCTTTCCAAAAAAAGCTGGAGGATCCCCAGGAAAAATTGAAAGAATGCGTCTGAATTTGGGAGGGAATCTTGGAAATGTGTAAAAATATGGATACATCAATTCTAGTTCATAAAGAAAAAATAAAGAGTGCAATGACTCAAACTGCCCTTAAAATGGCAAAACTGGCCAGCAAGGACTTTTAATTCCCTTCAAAGAGGCTGCATAAGAAAAATGCGGGCGCTTACACAAAAAGAGAAGCGACTATTCTTTAAAATGCGACGGTGAAAAGGCAGAATGAGAGCGGATAAATGGTCATGAGATGCATACATTTGTTCATGATTCATGTTCGTTAAATTTACAACCTTGGAAAAGTAATATATGATTCACCTGTTCTTAACCGTTCTGCTGTTTCAGGGATAAGCACTCCAAATAGAAAGTGATCAGAGAGTTATCTTTGACAGATGCTCACTTTGGCGCGAAAGTCTGGAGTGACAAGATCTTCTGATCTAGAAGAGATTGAATAAGAACAGACATATGCAGATTCATTGAGGAAAGGATATCTATGTTAAAGAAAATCAGTATTGCCAACGGTCAGGTCGTTCTGAACTACAACCGTGCCTATCCGAAAAACCGTGAAGTCCTCTTAAAGAGCCGGACCTTTGAAAAGTTCATCACATATTTTGTCCGGATCCAGAAAGAAACCTACCCGAAAATTTATAACTATCTGACTCAGGATGGAAAGCTGGAACCACAGGATGCAGCTCATGAGCTGGTCTCTTACATGAGACAGCTTATTGTCTTTGATTATGACGAACTGGCAGATAACCCGCTTGCGCGTGACCGCCAGACTTTACTGACTGTCATTGAAGAAATCTATCATGGCTGGCGCTCGCTGAAACGTTTTGGTTTCATGAATTCTTCCAGTGATCCTGATTTTGGTATTAACACTCTGGTTCGCCGTGACTCGGACCTCAACGATCTGATCTTACGGACTTATCGTCTGTATGAAGAAAAGATCATGGGTCGTCCAAACCTGGTTTATCGTCAGGTTCAGGCTGGAACCAATGCCTGCTTCTCCGTTCACCAGGTAAAAAACTTCTATTCTGAAGATTATCTGCAGCTGCGGTACGTTCCGATGATCGATACGGTCATGCTTCGGACTCCAATGATTCTTCACCCGGGTTCTTCCAAACGTACGGGTATGTTTACCGAAACGAAGGACAACCCGATGGACAATCTGTATATCAATCCAGATTCCTGGTTCTGCCTGCCTTTAAAAGTCGGCAAGCTGTTATGCCTGGTTTATTTCAACGTAAAATACATTTCCCTGGCGCTGTCCATGGTCAACCTGTTTGAGCTGGCCACGGTTGAAGAATCCGAAATGAAACCAGATCTGATCATGATCTACGGCAATGAAGACGGCCTTAACGAAACCAAGTACTACCACGATAAAGAAAACAATATCTGGGTCGGCCGCATTTCTGATCATCCAAGAATGGAATACTTTGGTTATCTCAAGAAAATGGCCTTAACGTTACACAACCTGGCGATGATGGAAAACGGCTGGCTGCCAATTCATGGAGCAATGGTCAACATCGTTCTCAACGATGGACGTTCCAAAGGTCTGATCTTAATGGGCGACTCTGGCGCCGGTAAATCTGAATCGATTGAAGCGTTGAAGATGGTGGGTAAAGATCTGATCCGTGACGTTCAGGTTGTCTTTGATGATATGGGAACGATCCACGTTGAAGACGGCGTTCCTTATGGTCAGGGCACTGAAACTGGTGCATTCATCCGTCTGGATGACCTGGATCCAGGAACTCCATACAAAGATATGGACCGTTCGGTCTTCTTTGCTCCTGAAAATCCAAATGCGCGCATGGTTGTTCCAGCTTCCAGCTACCAGTTCATTACGGAAAATCATCCAATTGACCTGTTTTGCTACGCCAACAACTACACGGACGCGAAAGGCATGAAGAAACTGCCAATTGAAGAGTTCAAGGAAACCTGCAAAGCCGGTACGCGGATGGCTTTAGGCACGACGCAGGAAAAAGGTCTGTCGAAGACTTACTTTGCCAACCCATTTGGCCCGATGCAGGAACAGGATCTGTGCGATCCACTGATCGATAAGGTCATGGCCAACCTGGAAGAAAACGGCATCTACTTAGGAGAAGTGTATACACACCTTGGCTTTGATAAGAGCAACCGGGCCGGCATTGAAGATGCTGCCCGTGAACTGTTAAGCTTCTTAATCAATGAAAGTGAAGACGGTGCACCAGTTGTTGCCGATGAAGCCAAAGCCATTCTGCGCGAAAATGCCCAGAAAGAGGCTGAAGAGCTGATTTCTGATCAGGAAAACAACTAATCGCATGGCGGTCTGAAAAGATCTCTTGGGAAATTTTCATTTCCAGCTACAATAGAACTAGAAACTCTACAGGATCGAAAGCTTGCTTTCGGTCCTGTCTTTGATTGGAGAATCATTCCAGAAAGGAAAATTTTATGAGTCAATATTCCGTGGATCATCTTCCACCAATTCCGCCTGAACAGACTCCTGTCCAGCAGACCTTTGAGGCCAGTCAGTCGTATCTGACCTTGGCTTTTTTGCAGATGGGCCTGGGCCTTGTCATTACGGCGGGCATTGCTTTTGCTTTCCTGATTTTAGGAGGCACATCTTACCTCATGGCTCATCCGATGATCAGCCTGGTGCTGCTGATTGCCCAGCTTGGCATTGCGGCAGCCTTTGGCATCCAGATGCAAAAAGCCAGTGCGGCAACACTTCGGACAATGTTCTTTGCCTATGCCGTGTTAACAGGCATTACATTCAGCTCCTTAGGCGTAGTTTACACGGGATCTACTTTGTTCTACGCGTTTCTGATCAGTGCTGTGTTCTACTTCTGCCTGGCCTTTGTCGGCCTGACCACGAAACGAAATCTCAATAGCCTGGGTCTGATCTGCCTGGTCGGTCTGGTTGTGCTGCTGGTGGCTTCGCTTGTCTTAGCCTTATTTGGCGCATCGATGAGCATCCTTCTTTATTCGTCCATCGGCCTGATTCTGTTTACCGGCATTACATGCTGGGATGTGCAGCGCATGAAAACCATCATGGCGCAAGTCGAAAGCGATGAACCATCCAGACAGAAATGGACCGTGTATTTTGCACTGGAACTCTACCTGGATTTCATCAATATTTTCCTGTATGTCTTACGCCTGTTTGCGGCCGGATCCGGTTCGAGCAGCCGGCGCTAGCCCACAACAAACCAAGTCAGTTTGAAATTGATCTGTTGGTTCTTCTTTTATAATGAAGACGATTCGACAGATCTTTTTTCATGTTGAAGGCTTAAGAAAACCATCCTGTAAATATGAAGATCTCATCTTTAAATCTTGCGTTTGCCCTTTGCGTCTGCTTCTGGATCTGCAAGAGAATTTTGAACACTTGAAAACTGAAGCAAAGCATTCTGGCCTACGGTCCAGATTTTGTTTTGAAATCTGTCGTAAAACCTGTAGAAAGGGGATTTTTCTATGTATCCAACTCCATCTTTTCGTCATTCAATAAGCAAGGCAGCAAAGCTGGCTCTTTCTTCGCTTCTGGTTTTTTCACCTATGGTGGGACTGGCCGGCTGTGCCCAAAATGTGAGCAGTGAAGTATCCAGCGATGAAAAGGCATTTGATTTCAGTGATTCACAGGCCTTGTTAATGGCGATCTGGGAAAAAGAAAATGATGAAGATAAACCTATGATTATTGGCGGCGTCGGTGAAAACGTCAGTGAAAGTGAACCTCTGGCTCTGGATTTGAGTGCTGAAGATCAGCTGCGCGCAGCGCTGGTGGTTCCGGAATCCTTAATTAAAGACAGTGTGGATGGCGCTTCCGTGATGAATGGCATGATGGCCAACTCGTTTACTGCCTCTGCCTGGCAGCTCAAAGACGGTGTAGACACCAGCGCTTTACTTGAAAAGATCGAACAGGGGCTGCTGGATAACCATTGGATGTGCACGTTCCCAGATGAATATGATCTGTTCTTACAGGACAACTTCCTGATTGTCAGCTTCGGCCAGACTGGCCAGATTGAACCATTCGTCAAAGCGGTTAAAGAAGTCATGACCAATGCCGTAATGGTTTCGGGAAAATTTGAAGAATAAGACAGTCTGATAAAAAGTTAAAAGAGTTCAGTCAAGAAACTGGTCTTTCAAAGACACCTCTGGATTACGATCCTGGGTGTCTTTTTTTGCGTGCCGCTTTCTATGATCAGGCTGAAGAGTTTTCTGTGATCATGCCGGAGCGATTTCTGTGATCTTGTTGTCATGCTTTCGGCCGGTGCGCTTATGGTGGTTTGAATGGTCATTTTCAGGGGATGTTGATCTGAATGGGATTTGCTGTTTTTCGTATGGATCGGGTCTGGAAAAACTTTTGGGCAAGGCGGAACGGACTTTTTGTTTTTCAGGTAAGTTCAAGGTATGGAATTCAGTTCAATCGCCTTTCTGATCTGGTTTTTACCTCTTTGTTCGCTGTGCTATTTTGCAGCTTCCAGATCATGGAAAAATTTTGTCTTGCTTGGTTTCAGTCTGCTTTTTTATGGCTGGTCGCGCCCGGAATGGCTGCTTCTGATCGGGTTGGAGTGTCTGGTGGGCTATGGATGCGGATTGTTTATGGACAAGCTGACCGGAAAAAGGCGCCAGCTTGCCCTGATTTCTGGTGTGGGAATCATCTGCGCTCTGCTTTTCTGGTTTAAGTATTTCAACTTCTTTGCGGCTATCGCCGGGCAGATCTTTAATGCCGATCTGCTGGTCAAGACGATCGTTCTTCCGATTGGCATCAGCTTTTATACTTTCCAGATTCTTTCCTATCTGGCTGATGTCTATACCCAAAAGACCCCGGTTCAGAAGTCACTGCTTCGATTCTGTTTGTATGTCTGCATGTTTTTTCAGCTCATTGCCGGACCGATTGTGCGCTACAGCGAAATCGAAAGACAGCTCGATGACAGAAATCGGCATCTTTCCTGGCAGAAAACCCAGAAAGGGGCTGCTCAGTTTGTCTGCGGGCTGGCTAAAAAGGTATTGATCGCCAATCAGCTTTCCAGTCTGAGTGTCTTCTTTCGAAGTGTCAGTACACCTTCGGTTGTGTTTTACTGGCTCAATGGACTGGCCATCACCCTGTTTATTTACTATGACTTTTCAGGCTATTCGGATATGGCGATCGGTTTAGGGAAGATGATGGGTTTTGAGCTGCCGGAAAACTTTGACTATCCGTTTCTGGAAGGAAACTTCACCGCTTTCTGGAGGCATTGGCATATGACCTTAACACGCTGGTTTCGCGATTATGTCTACATTCCCCTTGGCGGAAACCGGAAGGGAAAAGCCAGGCAGATTTTCAATCTGCTTGTGGTCTGGCTGTTAACGGGACTCTGGCATGGAGCAGCCTGGAATTTTGTGCTCTGGGGGTTGTTGTTCTTTGTTTTGCTGGCGCTGGAAAAATTCGTGATTCCTGTTTCGTGGCAGAAGACCTGGTGGTACCGGCTGATTTTTCTTTGCGGGATCCTTCTTTCCTTTGTGCTTTTCTATGATGATTCGCTCGCGCAGTTTCAGTCTGATCTGCAGGCGATGTTTGGGTTTGGCGGACTGCCTCTTACCAATGGTGTAACAATATACACGCTGCTTTCCAACCTGGTTCTTTTTTTCGCGGCAATTGCGGGTTGTTTTCCGTTCTGGAAGAGGCAATATCATCATCTGATCAGCCAGGCGCAGATGGGCTGGATCGAGCCTGCAGGCATGGTTCTGGTTTTGGTTCTCTGCATCGCCTGGCTGGCGGCGGGAACGTTTAATCCGTTTCTGTATTTCCGCTTCTAAGTCCACGCGTCGCAGCAAAGACGAATGGTGAACGAATCCTGCATCGAAACCAATCTGATAAACGAAAGGAGGGGCTGGCGTGAAAAAAAGAATAGATTCGAAACCAGCACGTTCGCTTTCAAAGGGTACAAAGATCGCAAAGCTGGAAACAGAGCGCACGCAAGATGAAGCCTCTCGAAAACGCTCCATCCTCACCTCAGTTCTGTTTTTTGGTGTTCTGGGCTGCTTTCTTGCGGGAACATTGCTTTTTGGAAATACAGATCTGTCTTACTCTGAGCGGCGAAAGCTGGCCCCTTTTCCAAAACTGGAGGCCAAAGCGATTCTTTCCGGCCAGTGGCAGGAAGAATTTGAAGACTTTGCCACGGACCATGTCGGCTTTCGAGAACAATTGCTGAAGATCAAATCCTTATCCAGCCGCTATATGTTTGGTAATCTGGATGACGATGGCATTATCAGTCACGACAAGTATCTGATTCAGGTTGAACGGGAAATTCATGAAGATTCTCTGGATTACGCTGCCGGAATTTTTGCGGACATAGTCCAGAAGGATCTGGCGGGGACTTCGTGCAAAGTATATCTGTCGATTATTCCCGATAAATCTTATTTCCTCAAAAAAGATGAATACCTGAATATGGATTATGAAGCGTTCTTTGAGCAGGCGAAAGAAAAAATGGAGTTTGGAAACTGGATCGATCTTCGAAATACGCTGCAGCTGGATGATTACTACTATACCGATCCCCACTGGCGTCAGGAAAAAATCCTCGATGCGGCCACGAGGCTGGCCGATTCAATGGGAGTAAGACTTTTAGACGCCTATACGGTAAAAACGGCTTTAAACGACTTTATCGGCCAGACAGGTGGACGAACCATGCTTCCATCAGGATCAGATACGCTGCGCTGTCTTTGGAATGAGGAAATGAAAGACTGGACTGTCAGACGCTATGACACGGGAAAGCCGGAAGTCAGTGCGATTTATGATCTCGATAAAGCGCAGGGAATGGATCCGTATCAGATCTTTCTGGGCGGAAGTTCAGGAATGATTGAAATTGACAATCCTCATGCCGATCCAAATCGGCAGCTGATTGTTTTTTCGGACTCTTATGGCTCCTCTATGGTTCCGCTTCTTGCTGGTGGGTATTCGAAGACAACTTTGATTGATCTGCGCAATCTGCCGCACTGGCGGCTGAAATCCCTCATTGATTTTAAGGACCAGGATGTATTGTTTCTATATTCGACTTCGGTTCTCAACGCTTCACAATCGATGAAATGAATGCCAGTCAAGTGGTCGCAAGAGACAAATGGCCATAAGAGATAGGAAGTTTTGCGATAAGAAGTCCAGAAATAGAATCCTCGAAAGGAAATAAGTCCTGAAAGCGTCAGCAAGTTTATATTCCGGATCAGTTGGATATGAATCCCCAATAAATAGACTGCTGATTCTCTTTCCATGACGCACAAAAGTTTGGCTGCCTGTAGGGGTTATTTCTTTTCTGATTCCTCCATAATGAAAATGAACCCCTATAACAAAAATGAACCCCGCTGAATGGATTTCGCATTCAGCGGGGTTCATTTGGTTTCGCTTAGAAAACAGAAATAAAAAAAAGCGGCGTTTGAGCCGCTGCGCTTTTTTCAAAAAATGGTGGGAACGGAGGGAATCGAACCCTCACGGTCGCAATGACCGACGGATTTTAAGTCCGTTGCGTCTACCTGTTCCGCCACGATCCCAACATAATGGAGGTTCCGGTCGGAGTTGAACCGACGGTCACAGAGTTGCAGTCTGTTGCCTTAGCCACTTGGCTACGGAACCGCTTGCCTCAAGCGCTCATTTAATTTACCAAAGAACGAATGAGGGTGCAAGGCTAAATATGATTTTTTTGAAAAAAACTTCTTAAGTAAATCGTATAGATTTAAATTCTTCTGATTTCAGCCCAAAACTGGAATGAAAAGACGTTTTTTCTCTTTGGATTGTCTTCAAAGTTTGTAACACAGCGGCCAGAATCAATTCGAATTCACGAAAGCTATTTTAAAAATCCAGTTGGATCGACAAAAAAACAGAACCCGAACGAACAGGGAAGAGACTTTCGACTGGAAAATGATCAGGCAAAAAGTCTGTTCAGACAATATGGCGGGGTGCAGGAAAGAAAAAACGAGGGCAAAATGTTCCAGCAAGGTAGAGACAGCTGAATTCACCGCAACCCATCCGAACAATTCATCCCAGCATCCCTTAAAAGCGAGGCAGAAAGAGAATTTCCCATGAGATTCAATACGAAATGACAGGTTAAAAGATGAACAAAACCGGTTTGTAAATCAAAGAAAGAAATGTAAGCAGATCATTCCAGCGATTCGATAATGCTCTTTTGAAATCCGTCGAAAAGACTGTTTCCTGAGCAATTCAATCTGCGAATCTTCGTTACAATGGAAGCAACAAATGAGCAGAGTCCTGGATTTCGAAGCATTGGACTCAAGATCTGAAAAAGAGACAAGCTCGGAAAAGGAAAAGAAATGTATCTGCTCAGGAGGGGTATATGTTTGAATTTTATCAGAAGCTCGAACAGAACAAGAAAGCGGCCTTTGTCATTTCTTTGATCCAGGTCATTCTTTCTGCGTTTTTGCAGGCGTTTGTCATGCAGGTGTTCATGAATCCCTGCAACCTGATTTCTGGAGGATTTACCGGGATATCGTTGTTTGTCAGCCGCATTGGAGAGTCCATGGGCTTTAACTGGCCGGTATCCGTTTTGATTATTCTGCTGAATGTGCCAGTCGCCCTGTTTTGCGCCAAGGCAATTTCCAAACGATTTGTCGTGCTGTCAGCCGTTCAGTTTGTGCTGGTTTCCGTCTTTTTGGAAGTTCTGCATTTTGAGCCATTTTTCTATGACATCACCGTTAACCTGTTGTTTGGCGGGATTCTCTGGGGGGCTGGATGCTCGCTTGCCTTAACCGCTGGCGGATCGACGGGGGGGACCGACTTTATTGCGCAATACGTAGCCAAGAAGATTCACCGTTCGATTTTCAACATTGTCTTCTATTTCAATTGTGCGATGTATATTGCCTACGGTTTCAGCTTTGGCTGGATTTATTGTGCCTACTCGATTATCTTCCAGTTTCTGTCGACAACCGTTATTAACCGGACGTATAAACGGTTCCAGCGGGTGACGATCGAAATTACGTGCAAAGATCCCAAAGTGATTGTCGAAGCTTTTATGGCAACGGTTCGTCACGGAATGTCGATTATTGAATGTGTAGGGGCATTTAAAGGAGAGACGTATTACATCTGTAAATCAACGATTTCTTCCTATGAAGTCACCAATGTCTGCCATGTGCTGCGCAAGGCAGATCCGCATTGTCTGATCAACGTCTACCAGTCACTCAACTTCTATGGCAACTTCTTTGAAAAGCCAATTGAGTAAAAACAGAAAAGAGCGGACGATTGAAAGAGATGAAACTGAAAACCACAACATAAAGATCGCAGGGACTGCTGGTCGAATATAAAAATCGTCCGCTTCAGAAATAAAGCAGAAATGTAGATTCAAAGAAAAGAGATCAATACGGGCTGATGTGACCCGTATTTTTTTGATCCCGATTACAATTTCTTTAATTTCTCTTTGATTCTTATTTGATAAGAACTTTATATATTTCACAAAGCTGATTTGTTATAATGGGTTGATGTTTGGGGGGATAAGATGAAAAAATCCAGCAACCGATCGCGCCGCGCCCAGAGCGGGCGGCAGAAAACGGTCTCGAACCGGATTCTGATTCTGGCGCTGGCGATTGTCAGCCTGTTTACGATTTTACTGGCCCGGCTTGTTGATATTCAGGCCATCCAGCATACGGCTTACGTCGAAAAACAGGATGATTACACGTCTATTAAACAATATACATCGGCTCCAAGAGGACAGATTTACGATTCGGCCGGCAATGTGCTGGCCAAAACCGTCCCTTCGCACAATATCGTCTATACGGCGCCCAACAATGCAACGTATGAAGATTCCCTGATTTATGCGGACCGCATTGGAGCCGTCTTCCATATGACCAAAGATGATTTCTCTTTATCTGAGCTGAAAGATGCGTATCTGCGTACGCTTTCCATGCTGGATCCAGAAGATCCAGCCTATAACGGAATGAATCTGCTCAGCGATGAAGAGCGCGCCGCCTACGAAAATGGCGAAATCACATCTTCTAAAGTCCGGGCGCTTCAGCTTGCCGCCATCGATCAGGACTTGATTGATCAGGCGCAAGAGCGCAGTCTGATTGCGGCTGCCATCTATGACCGGATGGCTGAAAATGCCTCCACCGGTCAGGCGAGTGTCATCAAGGAGGATGTCGATGATGATGACGCTTCCTATCTGGTTGAACACAAAATGGAATTTCCTGGATTTGATGTCGATTTCAACGGCTGGAAGCGTGAGTACCCCTATGGTCAGACGCTCAGTGATGTTTTAGGTTCAGTTTCCACTTCGACGGAAGGTCTGCCGGAAAATCTGGTCGATGAATATCTGGCTAAAGGCTTCCAGTACAATGCCCAGGTCGGAAAGTCCGGACTGGAATACGAGTACAATGATATTCTTTCCGGCACCAGTGAAATTGCCAAAATCACCTATGATTCCAATGGTCTGGCCCGCAAGGAAATTCTGCAGCCGGCTGTAAAAGGACATGACATTTATCTGTCGATCAATATCGAACTCCAGCAGACGCTCGACAGTGTGCTCAAAGACACGCTGCTGCGCTATGGAGGCACAAAGAACCGTGAAAACTTCTATTCGCTGTTCATGTGTATGGAAAACCCAAAAACGGGCGATGTGCTCGCACTGTCAGGGTACCAGATGGATCCACAAACGCACCAGCTTTCTTATTACGCTTCAGGCAACTATACTTCGCTGGTCAACCCGGGAAGCTGTGTCAAAGGCATTACTGTCTACATGGGACTTTCTGAAGGGGTGATCCAGCCTGGAGAAGTCATTGTCGATGAAGTCATCAATGTCGGCGGCCAGGAACTGGGTTCCTTTAAAAACCATGGCCCAGTCAACGAAGTTGAAGCCCTGTCGGTTTCTTCCAACGTCTACATGTTTAATATTGGTATGCGCCTGGGCGGCTATAATTATGTGCCGGGAGATGCTCTGAATATTCAGGATGTGCCAGGTACACTGGATAAAATGCGCCAATACTATTCCATGTTTGGTCTTGGCAACCAGACGGGAATCGATGTGCCAAACGAAGTGTCCGTTTATGCAGCTGGCAATAATACCCCGGGAATGGTTCTGAACTACGTGATTGGCCAGCTTGATACCTATTCACCGCTGCAGCTGATGCAGTATGCGGGCGTTGTTGCGGAAAGCGGCAAGATGTACCAGCCGCGCTTCTATAAATACGCAACTGAAGTCAATGGCGATCAGATCTTTGACCTTTCGGAAGTCACCTTAAAAAGTGAGCTGCCAGAAGAAAACACCCAGTATCTTGAACGCGTTCAGGAAGGCTTCCGGGCCTGTGTTGCGGATGGCAACTGTGGAACCCCGCTGGAAACGTTCGAATACAACATGGCGGCTAAAACAGGGACGGCTGAAGTTGGAGACTGGACAACGGCTAACCTGATTGGCTATGGTCCGATCGAAAATCCAACCGTTGCCTTTGCATGCTCAGCTCCAACATCTTCAGTTAACTCGCAGTCCGTATCCGGAAATATCTGTACCACGGATGTTGTTCCCCCTGTCTTAGAGAAATATTTTGAACTCTATCCGCAGGATAATCTCAAACACGTCGCAGCCCAATAAGGCGTGAAAACAATGGAGAGAACCAGAAACAGGCTGAGCTTTGTTGGCAAACGGGCCTGTTTTTTGAGCCAGAGCTTGCCTGATGGCAGTTTCTGGCTTTTTCTTTGTGATGGATATTGTCTGTATCAGATGAAATTTTATCCTTAACAAACAATCGTCTGATGTCCGAGTCGGGGAAAAGATCGCTCAGAAGACTGTTGTATCCTGAAAAACTGTCAATTTCTGGCTCTTGAAGGCACAAGATTGGTTTTTCTATGATTGAAAGCTTTTGGTTCGTTGTGCTATAATCGGTCAGGTGAAGAGCGAGGAGGTTAGAGAATGAGAGACCGTATCACTTTCAAATGCTCTGAGTGTGGTAACGAAAACTATATCGGCACCCGGAATAAGAAAAAACATCCGGAACGCATGAATATTAAAAAATACTGCCCTAAATGCAATAAAATGACAGAGCACAAAGAGAAGAAATAATCGCTGCAGCTATCTGCAGCTTTTTCTTTGCCTGTGACTGCCCGTTTCAGAGTTCTTTGTTTATCATAAACTTAAACAGGACTTCGTGATCAATACCTGTCTTGAATCCACCAGGTATTGCCTCTGTTTTGAAATGGAAGGTGAAAGAATGGAAGTTATCTGCAAGCCAGTTGGACCTGTTCAGGCCAACTGTTATATCGTACTCAATGATGAAAATCATGCCCTGGTTATCGATCCTGGGGATGAAGGAAAAATGATCGCCGATCTGATCAAAGGCCTTGGAGCGAAAGTGGATGCCGTTGTATTGACGCATGCCCATTTTGATCATATTGGTGCCGTAGATGATTTGGTCAAGGAGTTTGGGGTTGACGTTTACGTCAATGAGCAGGAATTTGATTTCTTATGCAAACCCGAAAAGAATTCCTCGGCCTGCTTTATGGGCGTTCCTCATATGGCCTTAAACGCAAAACCAGCTGCCCTCAAAGAAGGGGCCAACAAGATTGGCACGTTTGATGTCACCGCCTACTATGCGCCAGGTCATTCCATTGGTTCGACGATTCTTGAAATCGGAGACGATTTGTTTACCGGGGATGTGTTATTTGCATCGTCCATCGGCCGTACTGACTTACCAAGCGGTGATGCCGCCCAGATGAAGCAGACGCTGAATTTTTTGAAGTCTTTGAAAAAGGACTATACTGTTTATCCGGGGCATGGACCATCCACGACTCTGTTCTATGAGCAGAGCCATAATCCATATCTGCTTTACGATAACCTGTTCTAGAGGCCAAGGCGCCCGTTTTCCAAGTCATTCAGAAAATGGGTGCCTTTTCTTTTTTTTCGGTTCGATACTTTGCGCTTTCTAAAGGCGTATACAGAAGCAAGACCGCTTGTTAGTATGGTACAGGCATTCATTGAGAAAACTTTCACTTTGAAAAGGGCAAGATCGGGCAGGCGCGCCTATAGGCGTAAGATCAGAATCCGTTCGAGCAAAAGAAAAAGAGCGGGGATGGAAATGCATTATGAAGTATGAGAACTGGATAATCACTCGAGCCGCGGAAATTTTAAGGGAAGCCTATGGGCCAGAGGCGAAATTTCGTCCTGGACAGCTGGAAGCAATTGTCAACGTAGTGGCCGGGCGCAGGACGTTAGTTGTGCAGAAAACCGGCTGGGGAAAATCCCTGGTTTATTTTATTGCAGCCAGAATTCTGCGCGAACAAGGCTCCGGTCCGGCGGTCATTATCAGTCCGCTGCTTGCTTTGATGGCCAACCAGGTTGAAAGCTCTAAAGCTTTTGGCATCACCACCCGGACCATTAACAGTGACCAGTCATCTTTTGACAATGAAGAGATTACGCAGCTGATCCAGGAAGAGGATTCGATTGATGTTTTGATCATTTCTCCCGAGCGGCTGGCCAATCCCCGTTTTGATGAATGGTTTTCGCAGATTCCTAATCTGGAGCTGTTCGTTGTCGATGAAGCCCATTGTATTTCGCAATGGGGGCATGATTTTCGGCCTGACTATCAGCGTATCAAACGTCAGATTGATTCTTTTTCTGCCAGAACGGCTGTTCTTGCGACCACAGCAACCGCCAACGACAAGGTCATCGAAGATATCCGCGCCCAGCTTGGACAGGATCTGCTGATTTTGCGCGGCCCATTGATGCGCAAAAATCTCTCCATCCAAATTGAACCAGAAATGAGCCGGGAGGAAAGACTGGCCTGGCTGGTGGAGATGTTTTCTAAAAAGCCGAAAAGCCAGGGATTGATTTATTGCCATACCACGGGCGACTGCGATATGATCGCCGGTCTGCTTCGTTCGATCGGCATTGAAGCCGAAAGCTATCATGGCAAGAAACTTGATCCGCCAAAGATTTTGCGTGAGTTTGAAGAAGAGAATATTCAGGTTTTGGTAACGACATCCAAACTGGGAATGGGCTACGATAATTTGTCGATTCGTTTTGTCATCCACTTCCAGATGCCCGAAAACATGATTGCCTATTACCAGCAGATCGGACGCGCCGGCCGTGATGGGGTGCAGTCGTTCATTTTCCTGCTTGATGGACCAGAAGACCGCCGCATACTGGAACACTTTGCAACAAATTCTTTGATTCAGGCCAATAAACTGGAAGAACTGCTTGAAAGCTTTCCTTACGATGGCAGGGGGCTGACAACCAAAGAAATGGAGCGGCGAGTCAATCTGCCAGTAGAAAAGATTAAATTTGCGCTGAAGTATCTGGAAATCCGGGCTTTGATCTATCACGAAAGAGTGCCAAAATCATCCACAAACAAGTCAGCTGTCACGCAATACTTTCGAAACTTCAGTATTCCTTTTGATCGCAGGGCGGAAGAGGTTTTGCAAAGATCGATCATTCATCAACGGCAAAACGAGATGAATAAAATGGAGCGGTTTTGTAAAAGCCAGAGATGCTACATGCAGCAGCTCGGTGAAGAACTCAATGCGCCAGATGCTGGCAGCTGTGGACATTGTGCAGCCTGCCTGCACCACCCAGTTGTAAAGATTTGTGTGAGTGATCAAAGCCGCCAGACAGTCAAGGCCTATCTTGGCGGCCGCAGTCCAAAAATAGAAAAACGAAAACAGTGGGCCATTCCAGTGGATCAGAAAACAAAAATGGATCCAGATTTCATGATGGAAGATGGCTGGGTGCTCAGTGAGGAATATCAAAGTGATATTGGGCAGGCCGTCAAAGCCGGCAAATATCAATATGGCCGGTTCTCGCCTGCTTTAGTGGATCGATCTGCCCGGCTTCTTTCCAAGGAACTCAAAGATTCAAAGATCGATCTCGTGGTGCCGATTCCAAGCTGCAATCATCCTTTCCTGGTTTTGGATTTTGCCATGTCTTTGGCAAAGAAGCTGAACCTTCCATTTGTAGATGCCCTCGATAAAAAGCAGACCGATACGCTTCAGAAGCTGATGGAAAACAGCGCTTTCCAGCAGAAAAATGCGATGGAAACAATTGAGGTCAATGCGAAACGAAAGTCGATTCTTCAGGGAAAAAGGATTCTGCTGGTCGACGATATGGTAGACTCTAGGTGGACCTTAACGGTCAGCGCGTATAAAATGCGCAAAGCTGGTGCGCAGAGTGTAACGCCGTTTGCACTGGTTCGTACCGGAAAAGGCGATTAAAAGACAGTGACAAAAGAATCTTTCGCAATCTCTACAGATCTGCATCTCAGGATCAGTCACTACAAAAAGCCGTGGGGGGAATGGAATGAAATATACAGCCGATCAGAAAAATAAAATTCTTGTCTTTAGTGGTCTGGCCTCCAGACCTTTAATGAATACCGAGATGAAGGCTTTGTTTGAAGAAGTATCCCAGAGTGATCTGGATGCTTTTCTAAAGGATCCAATCCAGGAAACAAACATTCCTGAGGGCTGGAAAGAGCGGATGAATGAGCTGATCAGCCAGTCGGCCAGATTGTCCAGCCAGCTCTATCGTCTGGAAAACAGAGGGATTTCCTTCTGGTTTGATCTGGAGAGTCTGCCTAAAGCGGCAAGGGAGATCATGAGCGGCAAAGAACAGCTGCTTTTCATGCTGGGAAATTCGGCCCTTCTTTCTGAGGGGGGCATTCCGGTTGTTTCCAGCCTGGCTCAGCTTGCTCAGACTCCCGGAAAGGCGATCCTTTTTGTGGAGGATGGAATTGATCCTTTGCTCCATTTTGAAGCGGTGAACGTCAAGCTCAAAAGAGGAAATCTGCTGGCTTTTTCCCCTCGCTTTCAGCCATCTCCAGAACAGCTGATCTGCCACAGCCAAGTCCACAACCAGCGCTCCCAGACCATGCAGAATATTGAAAGTAAAAGTTTGGAAGGTAAGTCTATGGAACACAATCTTCAAAATCCAAAACCTGCGGTTCGTCGCAAAGTCTTCATTTCGGGTTCCCGCAGCCAGGAAGCAATTCCGAAAAATATCCAGGAGTCCCTGGAGAAAATCTGCAAATTAGGGATTGAAGTGATGCTTGGTGATTCCAGCAAAGGTGTTGATGGCCAGATTGCCGACTATCTGCGAGAACCGCTCTATCCTTATGTTTCGATCTATACCGTTTTGCCAAAACCAAGGATTGAAGTAGAAGATGGATGGAAACTGCAGATCATTGAAGTCCATGATCCCAAACTCACTTTGCAGAAAAAACAGATGGAAAAAGACCGGATCATGGCCGCTGAAGCCAATTTTGGACTTGCAGTATTCAACCCGATTTCGGTCAATCGCTATGGAAATCTGCAGGTCAGCTCTGGAACGCTGCGCAATACCATCCAGATGCTGCTGGAAAAGAAATCTGTGAAATTCTTCTATCTTTATGAGGGGGAAATGAAGCTGGCTGATCTTCATCACCAGAATGGCCTGAGTGCCCTGGAAGAGGTTCTCAATCGCTATAAAGAGGAAGAGTTTGATCCCGAAGACACTGACTTTACCAAGGTGACAGTCCCAAAAGACATGACCTTATCCGAACTTCGACATCAGAAGATCATGAAAAAATACGAGGAACTCAAAAAAGGTGAAATCAAGCTTCGTGAAGCTTTGAAAGCTGAAAAGAAGCCAGAAAAATCAGCCTATGAGACGCTTACGCTTGGCATTTGATCGATCCGATCCTTTCAAACAGGGAATTGCTTGCTCAAACAGGGAATCTTTTTGCCAAACCAATTCGATCAAGATCAGAAAGTAAAAGAACCAGTTCCAATTTCTGGATATCTCTCAGAAGTCAGAACTGGTTTTTCTGTTTCCTGTTGTCGTGATGCCTTTGGGCTGAACTTTCTTGTCAGGACAAAAGCCAGAAAGCATGCCTACAAGGTTTCCAGGATCGAAAGCGGAGCAAGCATGACCTGATAGACGCTGACAGCTAAAATGCCTACAGAACCATAAGCCAGATACAGGGTGTAGTTTGCCAGTTTTTTCATCCGCTTTTCCAGAATCATCAGTGCGCTTTTCTGGTAAGCCTGCATCATTTTTTCCATGATGGAAGCGTTCAGTCCGATTTCAAAGAACTGTACAAACAAGGAGTCGAGCCGGGAATCTTTCTGAACACATTCAAACAACGATCTTCCTTTACGCAGGGATTTAGACCATTTTCGAGCCAGCAAAGCCGCAAACGGAAAGCTTCCGGTATTCTGCATCAGCTGCAAGGTCTGGCTTGTAGGCAGACTGCTGTTCTGGGTACACTCAAACAGGGCTGCACATTCAATACTGGCAACAATCCGCACCAGGGAAAGCCGGAACAGGGGATTGAATTTTGAACTGTCCACATCCGGCCAGACAAACAAGGCGCCAAGAAACAGAGCAAAAACGCCCAGGATTATCCAGAAAACAGAGGTAAAGACCTTCAGACTGTCCAGCAGGGCATTATTGTTTGAAGCATATTCACCAAAGGCTGGAAGAATCGTCAGTGAAAAGAACCAGACAAGACCTGTCGCAAACGCCATGATCATCAACGGATAGACAGTGTGCGAAAAGAGCTTGCGGGTCATGACCGTCTTTGCGCTTTGAAGGCGCAGATCGTATTCAAGAGCCTGCGACAGCGCAAAGTGATCCATCAACACCCCCATCCGCTTCATTCGCTGCCCTTTCTGGTGGCTGACAATTTTATAGAAGGGAACACCTTGATTGAGCAGGTCATGGATTTTCTGTGACTGCCTAAAAGAGAGTTCGATATTCTGCTGGAAGGAAAGCCCGCTTTGATCAAGCAGACTGAAGACTTCCATTTCCTGTTTTTCAATAACCGGCCAGTCCGATCTCTTTTGCACAGGCTGTAAAAGAAAGGCCTGGACTTGCTTCCAGCTCATTCTGGAAGAGGGCCTGGATTTCTTTTTCGTTCCAGATCTCATAAAGTGCCTCCTTGTGGTCGCCGGCATTGATCAGCCGACAGACAAATATTCCTTTTAATACAACCCGCAGTTCTTCCCGGTCGATGCCCAGATCGAGCAGACGATGCAGACATTCCACACCGCTGCCACTGTGCAGAGTAGTCAGAACGTAATGACCTGTCAGTGACGCACGAAGCGCCATTTTTGCACTGTAGCTGCTCCGGCATTCTCCAAAAAACAGGATGTCCGGATCGTGACGCATCAGTTCTTCAATTCCGGTTTCATACGTAATCCCCCTGGCTTCACTGACCTGGATTTGAATCATTTCGGGTTCCTGGATTTCAATTGGATCTTCCAGGGTGACGATTTTACGGTTGTTTTCATGCAGAATTTCATTGAGCAGAGCATGGACAGTGGTCGATTTTCCCGAACCGGTCGGTCCACAGCTGATCACCAGCCCATGTTCAACGGATGTAAATTCACGCAGGCGCTCGATGGCCGCTGCAGAGCTGGACAGATCCGCCAGCTGGAAATGGTTGCTGGAGTGCAGAAGCCGAATTACCCCGGTTCGCACCTGTTCAGTCATCATCATCGAAAACCGACACGACAGCGCAGTACTTTCAAGCGGCATGGAAAATTCTCCGGATTGTGGTTTATAGGGAGAACAAAGATCCATGCCGGAAATAAATTTCAGATATTCCAGAAAGTCCGTTGGAAATAAATCCTGTTCCAGTTTTTCCAGCCCATTGGGCGTTCGCAGCCAGATATCCAGCTGGTTGTCTTTTTGTTCAAGGTGAATATCCGTAGCCTGGCGCCGTAAAGCACAATTAAGCAGCAGGCGGCAGAGTTCTTGCATAACATGACCCCCTTCACCTGCCTATACGCAAAAATGTATTTTTGCTGTGGTACCGGATTCAAGAAACGATCAAAAGAAGAAAATGGATCCGAAATCGTCAGAAAGAGCATGAAAATCCGTGCGGGAAGGGAATTGAATGCAGAAAATAAGCCGCGCGGGCAGGAAAATCAGAAATTGGAATGAAAAAAGCGAAGAAGGACCAGAACGCTTCTTCGCTTGAGATTCCTGACGGCTCTTCAACCTTGGCAGGGCTTGGCAGGATATGGAAAATGAGTTGGGTCAGATTCTGACGGGAATCAGGACCAGACCAAAACGAAATTTGGATTGAAGGAAAACGAACTTAGTCTTCTTTTGGACAGACCATAACCTTAATGGATTCAGCGCCCATCTGCGTCTTGATGGCTTCTTCGAGTTCTTCAATTGGGAAAGTATGGGTGATCAGTTTGCCCAGCTCCAGACGACGGCCATTAATCAGGTTTACAGCTCGCTGATGAGTATCTGGGTTGATCATAGAGCCAGTGATGTGCAGTTCTTTTTTGTAGACATCAAAGAGTGGCAGATCAACTGTTGAATCTGGTGCTGGAACCGAGAACAGCAGGATGTTGCCATTATAGCCGGCTGCTTCGATGGCCTGTTTGACCGCAAATGGTTTGCCGACGCATTCGATGACTACATTGCATCCATCATGGCCAGTGATTTTCTTGATTTCATCGTTGAGGTTCTGGTGGATCGGATCGATAGCTGCATCAGCCCCGAGTTCAAGAGCCAGTACACGTCTTTTTTCTACTGGTTCGGACAGGATCACTGTGGAAGCGCCAGACAAGCGGGCCATCTGAACCATGAGCAGACCAATCGTTCCACCGCCGATGACCAGAACGCTGTTGCCAGGTTTGATGTTGGCCAGATCGATACCGTGCAAAACGCATGCCAGTGGCTCAGCCATTGCTGCTTCAACAAACGGAATGTCTTCATCGATTTTAAAACACTGGGAAGCAGGCGTGCGGGTGTATTCGGCAAAGCCGCCGTCTACGTTTACGCCTAACGCAAACAGGTTTTCACAGTTCTGCTTTTTGCCCATACGGCATGGATCGTAATGACCACAATACATATTTGGATCCATTGCCACATGATCGCCAGGTTTCAGTTCGGTAACGCCTTTACCGACTTTTTCAACGATTCCGGCAAATTCATGGCCTAAAACGACAGGTGGAGTGACGTCTGCACTTCCAGCTTCGCCGTGATAAATGTGGACATCGGTTCCACAGACGCCGCAGGCTTTGTTGCGGACCAGGACTTCATGATCGCCAAGATCATCGAAAGTCATTTGGCGGACTTCAAAGACTGGATCGTGGTGAGCGCCTAAAAAATATGTTCCTTTCATCTGAAAATTCTCCCTCTTTCTTATTGGTTTCATTCCAGAAAAGAAGCTTTTTTCTTTTCGGATATGAGATTCCTGTCTATTATAAACGGCCGCTCAAATCCAAAAAAGAGCGGAATTTGCCGGATAGATCCCTTGAAAGCTGTCTGGTCCAACTGGTACGAATAGAGTATCCAAAGAGAATATTCCCTCCTTGTGGGCTGCCTCATGCCTTGAAGGCATACTTCAATATGCGTTTTGAATATTTCCTATTTGTGGGCAAGATCATTAGAATAAAAACTGTACCAACGAGTAAAAAGATCAATCTATTTGAGGAGGAATAATTCATGGAAACCGTAACTGGAAAAAGTTTTGATGCTGAACGTGCGTTTTATAATGCTGATGGACTTTATTTAAAGGATTGTCAGTTTGATGGTCCTGCTGATGGCGAAAGTGCTCTAAAAGAAGGCCGCCAGATTGTTACGGACAACTGCTTCTTCAATCTTCGCTACCCATTCTGGCATGATTCACACCTGAAGATTCTCAACTCCACGCTGACAGAAAATTGTCGGGCAGCCTTGTGGTATTCCGACCATATTCAAATCGATCATTCCAAACTGAACGGAATTAAAGCGCTGCGCGAATGCTCTGATGCCCGCATTGAAAATACCGAGATCGATTCTCCGGAATTTGGCTGGCACTCTCACCATGTCAGCATGAATCATGTGCAGGCGGTGAGTGAATATTTCATGATGCGCACTCATCATCTCGATCTGCGCAATGTTGACTTCAAGGGCAAATACTCGTTTCAGTATACAAAGAATGTCGTTCTGGAAAACTGCAATCTGGATACCAAAGATGCTTTCTGGCATGCCAAGAATGTGATCCTGCGCAACTGTACGGTGAAAGGTGAATATCTGGCCTGGTACAGTGAAAACATTACCTTTGAGCACTGCACCATCATCGGAACCCAGCCATTGTGTTACTGCAAGAATCTGCAGCTGATTGACTGCAAGATGATTGATACTGACCTTTCTTTTGAACGCTCTGAAGTGGATGCCACTTTAACTGAGCCAATCGACAGCATCAAAAACCCATTATCCGGAACGATTGTTGTGCCTTATGCAAAACAGATCATCATGGACATTGACCAGGCCAAAGGCGTAGTCATTGAAACCGATAAAGCCTGATTTTGATTGAGACAAACGATAAATCCCCGAAAGCCGCCTCTATCAGCTTTCGGGGATTTATCGTTTGTCATACGAAATCTTTGCCTGTCACATTTTGGACCGAAATGGACAGAAGATTCAATTCGCAGCCTGCAATTCAAAACCAAGCATCTATTTTGAAAAGCAGTCTTTGAAAGAGAGGAAAGTCAAGAACAACAGATGGAGAAGCTTGAAACAGGGGAAAGTATCCATCTGCGCTCTGTTATCGTCCTATTCGTTGATCGTTGATTGATGAGACAGGACTGAATTTCAGTCTGTCTGATCGGATTCAATCTGAACAGCGGCTGGTACCAGACAAGCAGGAACTGTATGTGGCTTTTCTGAGGAAGCTGCGGTTTACAAAAGGTACTCATACAAGAAATTCGTTAATAAATGTAGCAATTCCGGAATGGTTGTTGTCGTCTGTGATATAGTCAGCTGCTGATTTGGTTTTTTGCGAGCCGTTTTCCATCACAACTCCAATTCCGGCCATCTGAGTCATTGGAAAGTCGTTGTCTTCATCTCCAAATGAGCAAAGGTTCTTTTCAGTCCAGTCATGCCAATTGAGCAGCTGCAGAAGGCCGGCTGGTTTGGAAACGCGTGGATCCATATACTCAAATAAAATAGAAGCTGTAACCAGTGGGGCTCCTGTGAAATCTGGGGAGTGAAAGGATTTTGAATGTTCTTTAATGGCTGGCATCAGATCGGATCTGAATGTCAGCATTACTTTTGAATGTTCATTTTCCAGGAAAGCATCTGGATCCACAACCTTATATGGAATTTGATCACCTTCAGAAAGCGTCTTGATCAGCTCGTCATCTTTAAACGTATACAGCAAGCCATCTTCTGGAATGACAAAGTTTACTGGTAAGCTGGCATAATGTCTCATGACTTTTTTGATCAGATCTCCACTCAATGGATACTGTTTGACTGAGCGATCCAGTGTCAGATCAGCAATTTCGGCACCGCCACTACCGACAACTGCATCAACCAAACCTTCAATTCCCCATGCAGAGAGGGAGTCGAGAACACTTTTCAGTTCGCGTCCGGTGCAAAGCCCAAACAGAATTCCGCTTTCGCGAAGTCTGGAAATGGCTTTGATTGTCTCTGGATCCACCACCTGATCGTTCGTCAGCAGAGTGCCGTCTACGTCTGCCATCACAAGCCGAATGTTTTTGGCGTCGTTTCTTAAATTCTCAGAAATTTCTTTTCCACTTTTGTCTTTCATCGTTTTCTCCTTTGACAAGAAGAGTATATCTGAAAACCAAATTGTAATATCGACTTTATCCAAAGCTGAAACAGAGATCTCAAAATGACAGGCGAGATAAGCTTTGCTTGAGACAATCGAGACAAAATTGTCTGTAAAGGACAATTTTGAAAAAACGTCCAAAAAAGAATGAAAAACAAAATAAGGAAAAACGAAGAGAGAAGCAAGAATGAGAGATTGTTGAAGGAGAAAGAAATGAATATTTGAAGATCAGGATCCTTTGATAAAACAGACAGAAATGCCTCTCCTTGTTGAATCCTGTTCCTGATCTGTAGTAAAAATGAGAAACAAAGTAAAACAAGGAAACCGCGAAGAAAGGAGACAGAGAGATGAATATTTTTGCCTGGATGCAGACTTATCCAGATTTTTCGACCACTGAACAGACCATTGCCCAGTATCTTATTGAGAATGGGCATCGTTGTGCAAATCTGAATGCTGAAACCATTATGAGTGAGTGCTATGTTTCCCGGGCGGCTTTGTATCGATTCTGTACCCGCTGCGGATTCTCCGGCTTGCGGGCGCTTCTTTTACAGATGAATGCTGATGCAGTAAAGTGGAATCAGCAGACAGCTGCCCTGGATTTCAGCTATCCCTTTACGGAGCAGGATGATCTGCTTACGGTCGCCAGCTCTCTTCAAAAAGATTACAGCCAAAGTATCCTGATGGCCCAGTCTTTACTGGTTCAAAAAGATCTTGAAAAGGCGATTCAGGCTATGCGCAAGGCAAGCCGGATTGTCGTGTTTACTTCCGCAAGCAATATTCCTGCAGCGCAGAGTTTTCGTTTTCAGATGGCTGAGATCAACAAGACTGTGCTGGTTCCAGTGGACGAATATGAACAACGCCTGCAAGCGTCCCAGTGCGGTCCAGATGATTTTCCGATTGTGATTACCATGGCGGCAAGAGGGTGGAATGCACCATTTCTGATCCGCCATTTTCAGAAGACAGAAAGGCCGTGGCTGTTGATCAGTTCCAGGACTTTGGCTCTGGCCCCTTCCGATACGGCCTATCGTTTGTTTTTACCCAACGAAGAAGATCATGCGGCCAGGATTTCTTCATTTTCCACCCGGGCTTCCTTAAACTGGCTTCTGGATGTTCTGTTTGCGGCGTATTTCCAACTCGATTATCAGGCGAATCGGCTTTGCAAGGCCAATGCCTACAATATTATCGGATCTAAAGGACGATAATAATGACCAGCAAAATGAATAACCAGACAGACAGGAATAGAATTGACCAAATCGATAACGAAAAATCAGTCCGCCAGGGATAAGCCGATAAAAGCTGATAAAAGCGGTGGAGAAGGGAAAGGCAAAAAAACAAATTGACTGAAAGTGAGCAGAATGGACAGGGGAGTCTTGGGATAAAACGCTTTCATTTGAAAGGAAGAGGATGGTTGGACAAGTCAGGCTGATCTGAATAGGATGATCAAAGAGGCCATTTATTTCATGCCGGGCTAATTTTGCAGATTCTTCTTTGATCGTGAAGATCGTTTTATGAATGGAAGATTCGAAAATCAGTTGAAATAGATGTCTGTTTGCAGCCGTTATGATCGAGGTGGGATAGGATGCAGCTGAAAACCTCTCAGATCCAGATGTCAGAATCATTCTGGACCATAACCTTTCTGACTCTTTCGGGAGCCTATCAGGATGCTTACAGTTATTTTGCCAGAGGAAAAGTATTCGCAAATGCCCAGACCGGAAACATTGTTCTGATGGCCGCAAAACTGGTCGATGGAGATTTTTCAGGACTGGTCCATTACCTGTTTCCAATCCTCTCTTTTGCGGCGGGAATTGCTGTGGCTGAAAAGTTTCATCGCCGCTTCCGACATTCGGGTTTTCATTGGAGACAGAGCATTCTGCTGATCGAAATTGCCTTGCTTCTGGCAACGCCCTGGATCGGGTACGACCCATTTGCCAACTGTCTGGTTTCCTTTGCCTGCGCTTTGCAGGTTCAGACTTTCCGGAAAGTCCACGGGTATCCATTTGCCTCAACCATGTGCATTGGTAATTTACGCTCCATGATGGATCAGCTGGTTCAAAGTTTTTCTGAGGGCGGCAGGGGACATCGAGCAATTGCTTTCAGTTATTTTCGTGTTTTACTGACTTTCTTTATTGGGGCCGGGATTGGGAAAGCAGCCTGTGATCTGTGGGGGGACTATGCGATTTATGGAAGCTGCCTGCTTTTGATCGCTTCATTGATGTTTATGTTTTATGATCCCCAGATTCTTGATAAAGAACGAATCCGGGAAATTGACGAGACAGCTCTGTAAGGCCGGAAGAGTCATTTCCAGGCGGAACGTTTTTTCCAGCGATGAAAAATAAAAAAGAGAAACGGGTATGCAGCTTGATCCATGCTCCTGCTGGATGATCGGAATTTCATCACAACTTGGAAAAGTCGGGATTTAGGAATGGAAGAATTTCAGAATGAATGCCGTGGACAGGCTTTAAGGAAAGAGGATAATTCAATGAATCAGAATCATGAAGCAAGACAGATTGCCTTGCACAGAGTCTACCGTCACTTTAAGGGGAATTATTACCTGGTCGAAGCACTTGGCCAGAATGCCGATACGCAGGAAGAAATGGTGATCTATCGGCCTTTGTATGGGCAGGGGGACCTGTGGATCAGACCGCTTGAAGAATTCTTATCGCCTGTTGATCGAGTCAAGTATCCGGAGGCTGATCAGGAATATCGTTTCGAGCTTGTCGAGATTCCGTCGAAAGCCAGATAGATTGGCAGGAGAGTACCAGAGAAACGTTTGGTTGATGCTCCGGACCCGATCCCTGCGTGCGAAAAAGGAAACTGTTCAAGCGGGCCGGATTTCCTCGATCAGCTGGCAGGAAGCAAGCAGAAAGGGAAGATCAGCCTTCTGGTTTTCAAATAGAAAGGCTGCTGTTCCTTTCGGTTCAGCAGCCCTGAGGTTTCGGATATCGGTTTTTGTATTGTATATCAGGTTTTATTGGTTTTATGAACTTAGCGGCTTGCCGTCCATCGATATGGCTTCATAAAACACGCCCGCTTTTTTCCATCTGGTCTGGCCAGTTTCTGGTTCCTGTTTTTTGAAATGATCTTTGATTGTTTATGATGGTCTGGCTCGTTTCTGTTTCTTTACACAGATCTTTTGCTTTTCAACCTTTCATGAACGGATCCTTCGTCTGTTTCTTTACACAGTTTCAGGTGTCATTTCAATTCGTTTTTCACGTTTCAGGCTTCCATAGACTGACTTTCTTCTGATCTTCCAGTTTTATGTCTGGCTGCTTATTGTGCCTGCCATCATCCCTGATTTCTCAGTTCCAGCTTGTTTGTCATCTGCTTTGACGATACATCGGTTCTTTGTTTCTGTCTGAACCGTCTATTCCTTTACTGAACGGCTTGCTTCTGATGAAGTCTGCCTTTTTTATCTTGATTCGATTTTCCGGTTTCTTTGATAAACTTCACTGTTCACCTGAACCCACCTGGTCTATGGCTCTGGCTCAGTCTGTAGTCCTGAAGTTGCGAGTCTTTCTGTTTTCTATTCAGATCTCTTTCGATCTCTGAACTTTTTTGTGTTTCTGTCGAATGACTGTATTCATTCTGTACCGATTTTTCGTTACGTTGGATGAATCCATTCATTTTCGGCTCGGCTTATGAATCAACGCTTAGCATTCATGGTTTCTGGCTTCAGATCCGATCCATCCTCGATCCATGTTTTCAGGTTCGATCTGATTTCTCATTTCTTTGCTTGTGAATGTTTATGCTTGAATCTGATGATTGTATCTTTCCATTTCTGTTTCCAGTTCTGGACTTCGATTTCAGATTCTTCTGATTTTTGCAATCATTACCGGATGTTCAGTCTTCTTTACCCCAGAACATAAGATATGTTTACGACATTTGTGATTGGAAATGTTTTGTTCTGGTTCGTGGCAAAGGTTTGCGACAGCTTTGTTTCACTGCCGGCTTTTTGTCCACCTTCGATTTCTTTACACCGAAGCTGGTGGAACTCCAATTCGCTTTTCTTGTGTCATGGACACCTTTCCTGGCATCAATCCTGCTTTCTATTGGATCGGTCTGGAAATAGTTTCAGCGTTTTGGATCTGCATCTGGTTTTTGATTCCTTGGAATCAAAGCCTGTTTGGATTCCCTTGTTACAGGGTGCCTTGGCGCTTCTGGTCGGAGATCCTTTCGGATGATTTTAACGTCTTTACTGACGCCTGATTTGATATCCTGTTCACCTCTTTCTTTGTGGAGGCTTTCTGTCTTCCTCCTGTGTCTGTAGAATACCAGACAATTTCGGGGGCGTGGTAATTATTTCCTGATCAGACGCTAAAGTGTCCAACTTGGTAAAATCGCTTTCAAAGCGTTTTCAGATTCATTTTCATAGATGGCAGGGGGAATGAAATTTTTTGAAAATTCGAAAAAGTCTTGGCCTAAACAGTCTTCAGGAGAGTAAAATGCATATATCACATGTTAAGAAATTACAGTCTGTCTAATTTGGGTGAGTAAAAAATACGAGATGAAAAAAGAGAGTCGCCAAACGGGATAGTTTGCTCTGCCTGCATGAATAAAGTAAATCGAATCGATTCTGGATGTGAGATTCCGGAAAATAAATGAGGGATAAAATATTTTTCTGTATAAAATATTGACACATTTGGCTGAATTCATGAAATACTATAGATAGGATATGCACGTATCCATACTTGTGGGTGTCGCGCAGGGGGTAGTCTTATGAAAAAGACGAGATTTACGTTGGAGCAGATGGAAGAGCTCCGTGCCAATCCGTATACCGAATACGTCTCTGAAAAAACAATCCGGTTTACACCGGTGTTTAAAAATGAGTTCTGGTATCAGTATACGCAGGGCAAAGGCCCCAGCAAAATTTTCAGAGAGCTTGGTTATGATCCTGAAACTCTGGGACAGTACCGGATCAGCAATTTCGCGTACAAACTTACCAAGAAGATGGAAGAAAGAACCAACCTTTCACCTTTGGAAAGAGAACGCGATTTACAAAGTCAGGTAGATGCTTTACGCTTTGAGATTGACAGTCTCAAAAAGATCATTATTCGCGACGATATTGAAAAAAGGAAACGCTAGCCTGATGGCTGGTGTTTCCTTTTTTTTGGGGGATGTTTCCATTTGTTTTTATGGCGAGAATATTTATGTGTTCCTTCAGTAGAG